>CAMLSI010000257.1 GCA_946482585.1 uncultured Lysobacteraceae bacterium | reverse complement strand
CTTGCGCTGCAGGCTGCGCCGATGCATGCCGAGCAGGCGCGCCGCCGCGGACACGTTGCCGCCGCATTCGTGCAGCGCCTGCTGGATGTGCTCCCATTCGAGACGGCTCAGCGGCGTCATCGTGTCGATCTCTTCGATCGCCGGTTCGTCCTGCAACGCACGCAGCAGTGCTTCGGCCGTGACTGGCTTCGGCAGGTAGTTGTCGGCACCGCGCTTGATCGCCTCGACCGCGGTTGCGACGCTCGCGTAGCCGGTCACGAGCACGATCTGCATGTCGGCGCGCGCCGCGCGCAGCGGCGCGATCAGATCGAGGCCTGAACTCGTGCCGATCTTCAGGTCGACCAGCGCGAAATCCGGCACCTCGGCCGCGACCAGCGCAAGCGCTTCGGCGGCGGCGTGTGCGACGCGCACCTGCAACCCGCGCCGCTGCAGCGAGCGCTGCAGCACGCGCGCGTAGACCGCGTCGTCGTCGACGAGCAACCCGTTCATGCGGCGACGCTCAACGGCAGTTCGAAACGCACGCGCACGCCGCCGCCGTCGGCCTCGTCCATCGCCAGCGTGCCGCCGAGCCGATCCACCGTCGCATGCGACAGCGCAAGGCCGAGGCCGAGGCCGTCCGGCTTGCTGGTCTGGAACAGGCGTCCGGGGAGTGCGGTGCCGGCCGTATCGAGGCCGGCGCCGAAATCGCGCACGCTGCCGCGCAGGCATCCCTGCTCCCAGCGCATGGCCAGTTGCACCTGCGATGATCCGACGGCCTGGCTCGCGTCCGCGGCATTGTTGTGCAGCGCCTGCAGCAGGTGACCGACACCGGCATCCCAGCTCACGACGACATCGCCGGGCAGCTCGTCGGCGCGCGCGAGCGCGACCGCGGGCCGCAGCAGCTGCCAGCGCTCGATCAGCTGATCGAGCGCCGCGCGCAGCGAGCGCGGCTGCGCCATGCGCCAACCGTCGGCCGGCTGCGCGAGCTGACGCACGCGATCGCGGCATTCGTCGACGAGCGCAGCCATGAGATCGAGGTCCGCACGCCGCTCGCTGCCGATGGGCGCCTCTGCGACGGCGTCTTCGAGCATCAGCGTCAGTGTGCCCAGCGGCGTGTTGAGTTCATGCGCGACGGCCGCCGCATGCGTCGCGAGCGCGACGATACCTTCGTGGCGCGCGAACTGTTCGCGAAGTCGCGCGAGTTCGTGCTCACGCCGGCGCAGTGTGTCGGCGAGCCGCGTCAGGAACCAGGCGACGACCGCGCCCGAGACCGCGACATTCGCCGCCATCCCCCAGAGATGCAGGTCCAGCGTGTCGCCGAGTACGCCGTGCAGATGCGGCAGCGGTCGGCCGAGCGCGGTCGACAGCGCATAACCGGCGCCGCAGGCGGCCACGACGAACGCCACCGCGCGCCAGGGCATGGCGACGGCGGCCAGCGCCAGCGGCAACAGGAACAGCGACGCGAACGGATTCATCGCGCCGCCGCTCCAGGCAATCATCCAGGTGAGGTTGGCGATATCGACACCGACGTGCAGCAGCGTTTCGCGCAGGCTCGCTTCGGCGAGACGGCGCGCGCGCGGCGCTGCCCAGGCGTTGAACAGCGCGAGTGCCGCGACGCCGGCCCAGAGCGGTGCCGGCGCGAACGGCAATCCGAGGACGTGCACGGCCAGCGCGACGGCAGCGACCTGTCCGGCGACGGCGAACCAGCGCAAGGTCGCGAGACTGCGCAGCAGACCCGAAGAAAGCATCGTCATGCGCGCACTTTACGCGCTGGAGCGGGACAGGCGGCTGCGACCTTCGGTCGCAGTCACGGCGCTGTCATCGCCGCGTACTAGCGTGCGCGCCAGCCACCGCAGCGAACCGCCATGGACACGCCCAGCTTCCGCGACCGCATCGACCAGCGCCTGTTCGACGTCATCTATTCGCGCAACCTGGTCTACAACGCCTGCTGGGAAGATCCCGCGGTCGACCGCCAGGCGTTGCACCTGGGCCCCGACGACAGCGTGCTCGTGATCACGAGCGCCGGCTGCAATGCGCTCGACTACGCGATCGCGGGACCGCGCCGCGTGCACGCGGTCGACGCCAATCCGCGCCAGACCGCGCTGCTCGAACTCAAGATCGCCGGCATCCGTCGGCTCGAGTTTGACGATTTCTTCGCCGTGTTCGGCGAGGGCTATCACGCCGACTTCCGCCGGCTCTACCAGACCCGGCTCCGCGCCGAACTGAGCCCGTTCGCGCAGCAGTGGTGGGACAAGCACTGGGACTGGTTCGCGAACCCCCGCGGCAGCTTCTATTTCCACGGGCTCTCGGGAATCGTCGCGCGCGCCTGCCGCGCCTATTTCCGCCTGAGGCCGCGCCTCAATCACGCGCTGACCGCCCTGTTCCAGGCACGCGACCTGTCCGAGCAGCGCGTGATCTACGACGACCGGGTCGCGCCGCTGATGTGGAACCGCCCGCTGAACTGGCTGCTGTCGCAGCAGTTCGTCATGAGCCTGCTCGGCGTGCCGTATCCGCAGCGCAAGCTCGTCGAGGCGCAGCATGCAGGCGGCATCGCCGGTTTCATCCGCGAGGCGGTGCAATACGTGTTCCGCCAGCTGCCCGTCGGCGACAACTATTTCTGGCACGTCTATGTCGCCGGCCGCTATCGCCGCGACTGCTGTCCGGAATACCTCAAGCCCGACAACTTCGCCGCGCTCAAGGCCGGTCGCGTCGACGCGATCGTGCCGCACACGACGACGGTGACCGAATTCCTGCGCGCGCACGACGAATCGATCACGCGCTTCGTGCTGCTCGATCACATGGACTGGATGAGCAGCTATCACCCGCAGGCGCTCGCCGACGAATGGGACGCGATCCTGCAGCGCGCCGCGCCCGGTGCGCGCATCCTGCTGCGCAGCGCGCACGAGCGTCCGGCCTATCTCGACAGCCTGCGCGTCGGCAGCGAGCGGCGTCCGCTGCGCGAAGTGCTCGCGTTCCGCGACGAGCTCGCGCAAACGCTCGCGCGCAATGATCGCGTGCACACCTATGCCGGCTTCGTGATCGCCGATGCGCCGGCTTGATGCACTGCGCGCCGATGCCGGCGTGCTGTTGAGCCTGTTGCGCGGCATGCCGCGCAATGCGACGCACGAGCAGCGACTGCAGGCGTTCTACGCGCCGCAGGCGGCGCACTACGATGCGTTCCGCGAGCGCCTGCTGCAGGGACGGCGCGAACTGCTGCGGAGCCTGGAACTGCCGCGCGGCGCCCGTGTCGTCGAACTCGGCGGCGGCACCGGACGCAATCTCGATTTCTTCAGCGACGCACAGTGGGAACGCATTTCGCGCCTGCAGCTCGTCGACCTCTGTCCGGCGCTGATCGAGCGCGCACGAGCCCGCACCGACGGCCGGCCGCAACTCGAAGTCATACAGGCCGACGCGACACGCTGGCGCCCGCAGGGCCTCGTCGACTGCGTCTATCTTTCCTACGCGCTGACGATGATTCCCGACTGGCTCGCCGCGATCGACAACGCGCTCGCGATGCTCAAGCCCGGCGGGCTCCTCGGCATCGTCGATTTCTACGTGAGCGAAGCGAGGCCGGCACTGGGACTGCGGCGCCATGGCGCGCTGACGCGCTGGTTCTGGCCGAAATGGTTCAGCCACGACGGCGTGCACCCGCATCCGGCACACCTGCCGCTGCTGCGCGAGCGCATGCCGCAGCACACCGTCGTCGAAGCCGATGCGGCAGTGCCCTATCTGCCGCTGCTGCGCGTGCCCTACTATCGCTTCGTCGGGCGCAAGCCGCTGCGGGACTGACATGTTCGGCGGCTGGCGCCGCGCGGCGGGACTCGGCACCGGATCGTCGTCCCCAACGAAAGAACCCCTGCCGGAGCGATCTGGCAGGGGTTCTTCGTGTCGTCGCGTAACGTCGTTGCGGTGCGCTTCGCCCACCGCGACGCCGACAGACCGGTCAGCGCTTGCGCTTGGGCCGCACGTAGAGCACGAGGCTGTGTTCCTCGATGACGTAGCCGTGCTTGTCGGCGATTTCTCTCTGCAGGCGCTCGATTTCTTCGCTCGTGAACTCGATGACCTTGCCGGACTCGAGATCGACCATGTGATCGTGATGCTTGCCGCGATCGAGTTCGTAGACGGCCTGCCCGCCTTCGAAATTGTGCTTGAGCACGAGGCCGGCGGCTTCGAACTGGGTGAGCACGCGATAGACCGTTGCCAGTCCGATGTCGTCCTCGTGCGCGAGCAGTTCGCGGTAGATGTCTTCGGCCGTGAGGTGCCTGCCATCCGAGTCCTCGAGAATGCCCAGGATGCGGACGCGAGGATGCGTGACCTTCAGTCCGACTTTGCGCAGATCCTGCGACTCCATGTATGTCTCCTTGTGTGGCGCGGGCGGCGGCGGCGCGATGGTTCGGCCCCGTTTCGGGGCTATTCACGTTGCGGGCTGCCTGAGTCGCGGTGGCCGGAAGCGGAATCCTTGCAAATCAAGGTCCGGAGTCCAAGCGGTACGGCGCGGCGTGGAACTGCGGCACTGCCGCTGCGGGCCGGCCGTTTGGCGGCGCTAGTGTATCATCCGGCCCCTTGCTGACTGATCGGATCGTTGCGATGACGCGTTACACCCGCTCCCTGTCCGTACTTGGCCTCGCCTTCGCCCTCGGCGGCTGCGGCATCATCTACCGGCCGGACGTGCAACAGGGCAGCCTGCTTTCCAAGCCCATCGTCGATCAGCTCAAGCCGGGCATGACCAAGCGCCAGGTCACGCTGCTGCTCGGAACGCCGTCGCTGACGAGCCCGTTCGAGAGCGACCGCTGGGACTATGTTTCGTCGATCCAGCGCCGTGGCGGCAAGATCACCACCAAGAACCTCAGCCTGACCTTCGAGAACGACGCACTCGCGCGCATCGAAGGCGATTACTTCCCCGAAGATCCGCAGCAGCTCATCAAGGACGCGAAGAAGTACCGCGTCGAATTCCCGGACGAGAAGCGCCCGGACGACAAGAAGCGCGGCGGTCGCGGCTGATCCGGCGACACCTCACGTCTTCGCGGTCCTGACCGCGCGCTGGCGCCGCACTTCTTTCGGATTCGCGATCAGCGCACGGTAGATCTCCACGCGGTCGCCGTCGCGCAGCGGCGTATCGCGTGTCGCCGGGCGGCTGAACACGCCGACGCGTGCCGCGGCGATCTCGAGGTCCGGAAAATCGCGCTGCAGATCGGACGCCGCCGTCGCATCGCCGACGGTCGAGCCCACTGGCAACGTCAGCACCTGCAGGAACTGGCGCCCCGGTTCGACATATGCGACTTCGACTCTGATGCGATCAGCCATAGACCCGTCTCGCCACACGTACGAACTCGTCGACCATGCGATCGGCGAGCCCCTGGAACCCCATGCGCAGCGCCGGGCCGATCAGTGCGCCCGAATACTCGAAATCCAGTCCCAGCGAGATCTTGCACCCCTCTTCGCCGAGCGGCGCGAAGCTCCAGCCTCCGCTCAGCGTGCGGAACGGCCCCTCCACGAGCGCCATGTCGATGCGTTCGGGGCGATCGAGCGTATTGCGTGTCGTGAAGCGCTGCGTCATGCCCGCGATTCGGACTTCGAGCCGCGCCGTCAACAGGGTCTCCTCACGCTCGAGGATCTCCGCGGCGGCGCACCAAGTGAAACGCCTGGGGTATGCTTCGATGTCGTTGACGAGATCGAACATCTGGCCCGGGCTGTAGCGCACCAGGGCGCTGCGTCGTATCTGGATCAATGCGGGACTCTCGAATACGGACCGGTCGACGAACGGTCCGCCGTCGCTCCGACTTGAACGGGTGCCGTCAAGGCGCATGTCGAGGACCGTAACCCCCTCAACTTTTCGCGCTTCCGCGGAGGCGCGCGGCGGATTCTACCCAAGATGGCCAAGCCCAAGGACAACAAGAAGAACGGCAAGGACGGCGGCGGCACGATCGCGCTGAACAAACGCGCGCGCCACGACTATCACATCGACGATCGCTACGAGGCCGGCCTTGCGCTGCAGGGCTGGGAAGTCAAGAGCATCCGTGCCGGGCGCATCAACTTCGGCGACGCCTACGCGCTGATCAAGGCCGGCGAGCTCTATCTGTTCGGCGCGCAGATCACGCCGCTGATCCAGGCCTCGACGCACGTCGTCGCCGACGACCGCCGCACACGCAAGCTGCTACTCCATCGCGAGGAGATCGACAAGCTCATCGGCGCCGTCGAGCGCAAGGGCTACACGCTGATCCCGACCGCGCTGTATTGGAAGAACAATCGCGTCAAGGTCGAGATCGGCCTCGCGCGCGGCAAGCAGGAACACGACAAGCGCGAGACCGAGAAGGAACGCGACTGGAACCGCGAGAAGCAGCGCACCCTGCGTTCGCACAATCGCGACGCCTAGCGATCCGCATCGCCCGGCGATTCGCCGTATCCGTTCGCCGCGTCGTGCAAGTTGACGCGCGGCGCCAATGCCGGCACGACCGGCACCGTCCTGCCACGAAGCAACGAACGCGCACGGCACAACGGCTGCCGTCGTCCCGGGATGCTTCACGTCGCATGCGCATCGCGTGGCACAGCGCTTGCGCGAAACCGGAAGCCTGCAATCCGCAGCGTTCATCCGGAGACCTCGCCATGACGGCCCAGAAGAAAGTCCAGAGCACCGACCTCAACCTCGATCCGATCAGCGGCGCCACCGGTGCGCATCCGGTCGGCACGGGCCTCGGCGCAGCGGCCGGAGGTGCCGCCGCCGGCGCAGCGATCGGCACGGTGGCCGGCCCGATCGGTACGGCAGTCGGTGCCGCCGCGGGCGCGGTCGTCGGCGGCCTCGCCGGCAAGGGCGTCGCCGAAGCTATCGATCCGACAGCCGAAGATCTCTACTGGCAGGAAACCTATCGCACGCGTCCGTACGTCGCAGCGGACGCACCCTACTCCGTCTATGCGCCGGCCTATCGCTACGGCTGGGAAGCGCGCAACGAATTCGGCGATCGCAGCTGGAGCGACAGCGAAGCGGAACTCGCGCGCCGCTGGGCCGACACGCCGTACGCGTCGACGCTGGGCTGGGACAGCGCGTCACCCGCGATTCGCGATGCATGGGACCGAGCGACGGGGCGACGCGTCGTTCGCTGACCGGGAATCGCCGGAAAGCCGGGGTCCGGCTGCCGCGGCTCGGCTGGAGACGGATCGCCATTCCGCAGGACGCGGCGCGTTTTGCGCGGGAAAAGACGTAGCGTGCGCTCGCTGGCGCGAGCGCACGCTACCTGATCCGAATGGCGCAGACGTTGCCACCCTGCCCGAGCCGGCCGGCAGACCACGAGGGAACGACGCAACGGCGCGCTGCGCTTGAATTCTCGCCGCCTGTCGCCATTTCGCAACGCGTGCCGGCAACGTGCTAGCATCGCCAGCCCCGGGGGTGTCACGGCTTCGACGGGGGTAGTGAGATAGTTGGGTGCATGCCGAGGGGGCAGCTTTCCTCGTTAATCCAGCGGCAAACAATCAGACGCCAACGACGACGTCTACGCTCTGGCCGCTTAAGGCCTAGCCCCGAACCCACTTGTGCC
>CAMLSI010000256.1 GCA_946482585.1 uncultured Lysobacteraceae bacterium | reverse complement strand
GTCGCCGGCTTGATCGTGGCGATGGCGGCCGAGGCGTGGCAGTCGAGACACGTCAGGCTCTGCACGTAGGTTTCCATCGTGGTGTTCGCGACGGGCTCCTGGCTCGGGCCGGGCGACAGCTGCGGCGTCGGCAGTGGCGTGCGCGAGCCGGCGGCGATCGGCGTGTTCTGGTTCGACCACAAGGTGTTGACCAGCTCGTAGTTGAGGAACACCGAATTGGGATTCTGCGGCGCGATCACCTGCGACCAGACGTATTGATTCAAACCAACCACGTCGTTGTTCGCGCGCGTCGGGATGTCGGTCACGCGAACGGCCTGGATCGGCGCGTTGTACGGGTTCTTGCCGCCGCCGTAGGTCGACGGGTTCGCGTTGACCGTGCACTTGTAGTGATCGGTGGCCGGATTGCAGCTCGGGTTGTAGTAGGTGTACGGCGGCGTCAGCGTGTTGTTGGCGACCTGGGTCTGGCTCGGCACGTTGCGCTTGTGTTCGAACGTCGCCCAGATGAACTGCTGGCCCAGTGCGGTCTTGTGGATGATGTGCAGGCCGACCAGGCCGACGACGACGGTCTTGGGCTTCTGGCCCGGATAGGTCACGACGGCTTTGGAAATTTTGTAGTACGGCCAGTCGGCGGAATTGGGCAGTTCCAGCCAGGCGGCCTTGGTCTCGATCGATCCGGTGTTGCCGTAGGCCGCACTCGCGCTCGTGCCGTCGGGCAGGTTGATGCCCGGCGAGACGACGAATTTCTGCTGCACGTTCGCGTCGTACAGCTTGTTCTGCACGATGTAGTTGTATTCGTCCTCGTTCATGCGGCGCTCGTACAGCGTGAGGATGCCGCTCTGCGCGGTCAGCCACGGACTGCCCTGCGAGGCCTGGCCGATCGCGCTGAGGTCCAGCGTCGGTTCCGGTGCGATCTCGGCCTTCATGCCGCCGAGCACCTTGACGCTCGGCGTGCCGCCGTAGCCACCGTTCCACGGACCGGGATCCTGCGCGTTGGCGAGGAACACTTCGTCGGATTCCTTGTAGGTCTCCCACACGGTCGCGCGTTCGTCGTTGGCCGTGCCGAACTGGCTCGCGGGCACCGTGGTGTCGGGCTGGCCGCGCTGGCTCGCGGAAGCCGTCCAGTTCAGCGCGAGGAACTGCTGCCAGGCGAAGCAGTTCGCATCGGCCTGGCGCGTGAGCGCGAAATCCTTCGGCACGGTATAGCCGTATTGGCCTGGCGTGGACGAGACGAGGAACGGCGGTGCGAGGCAGTTGCTGGTCGAGCCCTGGGCCGCGGTCGCCGCGGCAGGCGTGGCGGGTGTCGCCGGCGTGGCGGGCGTGGCCGGCGCCGCGTTTTCCGCCGTTGCGGTGCCATCGTCGGCGCGGCGCGTTTCGCGGTTGCAGGCGACCAGCGCGATCGCCGCGGTCAGCAGGCCGAGGCCGAGTGTCTTTGTGGACAAATTCATGGTTGTCTCCTCAGGCGGCGGTGCTGGTGGACGCCACGACCAGGAAGGCCGGCGCCGGGGTGAGTGCAGGGGAGAACTGCTGGCCGGCCGGCACGATGACCACGCCGCGTACGCCGGCAGCGGCCGTGGCCGCTACGCTGACCGACAGGTTCAGCAGTTGATTGGCGCTCGGGTAGGTGTTGCCGGGCACGGCATAGGTGACGTTCGCCGAGAAGCCGGTCACCTGCGTGGTGACGCTCGTGTCGATGCTGCCGTCGGTCTGCGTGAAATAGACCTTGGGCCATTGGTCGGGCGACAACACGGTTTCGCCGGTCGGCGCAGCATAGGTCAGCGCGAGCGCGACGTTCTTTTCGCCGGGATACAGCGTCGGCGGAATGATGCTGGAGTTGCTGGCCAGCGACATGGTCACGCCCGACGGCGTGTTGATGGTCGTGCCGTAGTACGCATTCCAGACATTCTGGAAAAGTATCTGCAGCGGCTGCGCTTCGGTGACGACGGCGGGTGAGGTCACGCACGCGAGTGCCGGAGCGGGCTGCGGCGGCGGCACGATGGGCCGGCCGAACAGCGCGATTTCCAGCGTCGCCTGCACCTGCGAGCCGTATTCGATCGGCGCGCCGGCGATCGTGATGTCGCCGACGGTGAAGCTGACGCCGGCGTCGATCCACGCCTGCGGAATCTGGAAGGCCGCATGCAGGATGAAAGAGCCGGGGAAGCGCGCGCCGGTGATTTCGTCGGTGACGTGCTCGAAGCCGCGGATGATGTGCCAGCAGTCGGCAGCGCTGGCGCCGGGCGGCAGCTTGGGATCGGCCGGCAGGGCGTACTGGGCGAAGCTGGGCATCTGGATGTACAGGCCCGGCGGATCCGCGAGCGAGATGTTGGTGCCCGCGCCGACCGCGAGGTTGATGCTCTGGCCGATGTGCGGATCGCTGTTGCGGAAGTTCTGGCCGTACTGGCCGCAGCAGATCAGCGCCTGCGGATCGGTGTTGCCAGCGCTGCGCTGCACGGTCGCACCGGCACCGAGGCCGAGTTCGGTCTGCAAGGTGTTCGGTGTCGCCGTGAGGTGCATGGCGCCGCCGCTGCGCTGCGCCGGCGTACCGCTGCGCACGCAGAAGGTGGTCGTGTTGAACCGGTTGAGCGGGTTGTAGGCCGGGCGGTTCGTTTCGGGGTCGATCACGGGCTGTCCGCTGACCGGATCGACCAGCTGCAGATCGGCGACGCCGACCGTGACCCACTGGTCCTGCGGCGCGCCGGTGTTGAGGGCCTGTTCGTACACCGCGCAGACGCGCTCGGGGCTCACGCGCCAGAGCGTCTGGAAGTACTCGGGGTTTTCGCAGGTGAAGTCGATGCGCGTGATCTTGTTCTGCGCATTGCGCACGACGGAGAACTCGCAGTATTCGTCCAGCCAGCCGCGCGGGCCGTAGGGGCCGAACGGCTGCAGCTGGCCGCTCCAGTCCGGCTGCGGGCAGCGCACTTCCGGGATCGGATAGCGCGACAGCTCGCCGGAGTCGGCCAGCGCAAATAGTGTGCTTTGCGGCAAATTGTACGGATTGGGCGGCACCTGGTTCTGGCCCAGGTACTGGATCAGCCGGTTCGGGAACGCGATCCACGCCACGTCGACGGCGCCCATGCCTTTGGGAATCGGCGTGGCGAGCGGGTTGTAGTACGCGGTCTGCGCGGCCGAAAACAGCGAATTCCACGGATTGCCGGTGATCGCCTGCTGCGTGAAGCCGTCGACGTTCTGGCTCCACAGCGCGGCGAGACGGGCGTAGGCGGCCGGATCGTCCGGGAAGTCGTTGTTGCAGCCCGGCGTCGTGAACGCCTGCAGCCGGTAGCTGTTGCTGGCCGCGTCGTAGACGTAGTTCGGTGTCACCGGTGTTGCCGCGGCCTGCATCAGCGGATTGCTGCCGCCGTTTCCTGCTGTACTCGACATGGCTGTGCTCCAGGGTTGGGCTACTTGGCTTCGTAGATCAGGAATGGCCGGCGCCGGTGCGCCAGGCCGAGGGACTCGGACTCGATCCAGACGTAGTACATGCCCGGCTGCGGCGGCGTGAGCGTGAGTTCGTAGTGGCCGTCGCCACGCGCGGACGGCGCGCTGCGTTGCTGCCAGGTGCCGGGGGCGAGCAGGGCCAGCGCACGCAGGTCGGCGCTTTCGCGCCGCGCGCCGGTGGCATCGAGCAGGGCGAAGCGCAGGTGCGCCGGCTGGCCGACGGTGAGTGCGGCCGGCGGCTCGATCGCCACCAGGCGCGGCGCCGCCGGCCGCGGCTGGGGATCGGCCAGCGTGAACGAGAAACACGCGGCCAGCCGCGGCGAATCGGCGAACAGCGCGACATCGTAGGTGCCGGGTCTGTTCACTGGCATGCGCGTGGCGTATTCGCCGCGGCGGCCTTCGCGCAGGCCGTGGTCGACCACCAGCACGGCGCGCGGCCTGCGGCCGTAGGTGCGGAAACCGCCGGCCGGCGCGGCCATGCCTTCGCGATAGAGGTAGATCATCTTGTCGCTGCCGTTGGCGACCAGCACCGCGGGGCCTTCCGGTGCGGCGACGATGCTGTCGGCACCGTCTTCGGGCGCGGCGCCGAGGGCGCTCTGGCCGGCCGGGAACTCGGCCACGTGCAACGGTTTGCCCGTCTGGCCCAGCTGGTCCAGCGCGATCATCTGCACGGTTTCGCTGTCGCGCCGGTGCACATAGGCCAGCAGCGGCGTGAAGCTGACCTGGTCGGGGCCGCCGCCTATGTCCGCATTTTGCGCAATGGTATTGGTGGACGCGTCCAGGACCTGCAGGCGATTGCGCTGCGGATTCGGCAGCAGGGCGAAGCGGCCGCCCGGTGCGAAGCGGATCTGGCTCGCGCCGCTCTCGACCGCGACCTCGCCGCGCAGGCGGCGTTCCCTGGTGTCGACGACGAACACGCGGCCTTGCCGTGCGTCCAGCGCATAGAACGCCTTGGCCGCGCCGGACCAGGCCAGCCGCTGCGGCCGGCCGTCCAGCGCGATGCGGGCGACGCGGCGCGCGGTGTGGGTATCGATCACCTGCAGGCTGTCGTCGACGAGGGCGGCCAGGCGCTCGCCGGTGTCATCGAGCGCGATGCCGGCGACCTTGCCCAGCGACACGGCGCGCGATTCGAGGCTGCGGCGGTCGATGCGCGTGACGCCCGCATCGTCGGCGACCCAGACATGATCGGCGCTCTGCACGAGCTGGCGCGGATTCGGTCCGGTGGCCACCTGTGCCGTCACGCGCCAGCCGCCCGTGTCGGCCACGGCCACCTTGTTCGCGAGCGGCTGCGACACGAACAGGCGGTCGCGTTCCGGCGTCAGCTGCCAGTCGGCACCGGGCTTTTCCAATTCGAGCAGCGCGAGCAGCTTGCTGCCGCCGAAGCCGAACAGCGGATCGATCACGCTGATGGAGGCCTCGTCGTTCATGGCCAGCACGAAGTAGCTGTTCAGATCGACGTCGGGACGGCTGAACAGATCGCCGGCGAGATAGCCGGCGATCTGCCGCTTGCAGTCCGCCGCCGGTCCGGCCGGATCGCGGCGCAGGCCGAGCCAGGCCGCGGGACGCAGGCCGCTGAGCGGGCGTCCGCTCGCGCTGTCGCTGAGCTGAAAGCGAAACGCGGTCGCGTCGCCCGGCTTCGCGCCGGCTTCGGTGTCGAAGCGGATGCGGATGCCCTGGTCCGACGTCTGCTGCGGCGGCGCGGCAAGCGCGGCGCCGGCCAGCAGCAGGACCATGCTGAGCGGCCATGCCCTCACTGCCGCGGCAGCCGCTTCGTGGTGTTCGGAATGACGTCGCGCAGCGGCGCCATCGATTTCGCGCGCATCGGCGGCGCTTCGGTTTCGCCGG
This sequence comes from uncultured Lysobacteraceae bacterium, assembly GCA_946482585.1. The sequence goes on along the minus strand of CAMLSI010000256.1, from coordinate 2,231 downwards.
TGTAGGGCGCGGTCGTGTCGCCCCAGCGCGCGATGCCGCCGGCGGGCGAGCGCACCTCGAATTCGTCGGACAGCCCGCGCGGCGCGGTGAGGCTCCAGCGTCCGTTCGCGACGGCGGCCTTGGCACCGCTGCCGAGCGTTACCTGGCGCACGCTGCCGCCGGCCTCGCAGACGCGGCGGCCGTTCGCGTCGCTGACGGCGACCGGACAGGGCGTCACGAATCCGCGAATGAGCTTGCGACCGTTGCGCAGTGTTTCCACCGCATCGATGCCGACCGTGTCCGGCCAGGCCGGCCCGCCGGTCTGCGGCGCCCAGGGCGCGACGCGGAACAGACCCCAGGCGCCGGCCTGGAACATGTTCGCGGTCCAGCCGCGGTAGAGGTAGTCGCCGGACACGCCGAAGCGGCCGCCCGACGGCGTGGAGCCCGGCGTCTCGTCCAGCACCACGTCGTAGACGCTGGCCGCGCCGTAGCCGGTCAGCGTGGTGGCGATCGCCGACTTCGGGTTGTGGCCGATGCGCGTGGAGTCGGCCGTGAACGGTTCCTCCTGCCACAGATGACCCGTGAGTTCCCAGGTGATCTGGTTGTCGCCGTCGCCGCCGGGCATGAGCAGGCGCACGCGCGCCGGCATGCCGGCCGGCGCGCGCAGGATCGGCGTCTGCGGCTCGGCGCCGACCAGCAGGTTGGCCGTGGTGCGCGTTTCGTCGACCTGCGACATCGGCAGCAGCGAGATGTTGGTCAGATCCTGCTGGGTGAGGTTGCGCCAGTCCTTGGGCGCGTCGCTGCCCATGGCGCCGTCGAGTTCGTTGCCGAAGCGCAGCCACGCCGGTTCGGCGCGATAGTTGAACCCGGCCAGCGGATTGCCGGTTTCCCACCAGGAGTGGCCGTTGGTCAGCATGTTCGCGTCGTTCTGATACATCAGCACGAATTCGCGGAACACCTTCTCGCCGGCCCAGACCGTCGCCTGGGCCTGCGTGGTCGGATCGGCCTGCCAGCGCGAGCCGGCCGGTTCGACCACCAGCGCGCCGAACAGGCCGTGGTAGACGTGCATCAGCGGATCGGACGGCAGCAGATTGACCGAGCCGAATTCCACGGGCGTCTGCGTCGTGCCGTCGATCGTGCCGGCATACCACCAGTACTCGACGCGGCCGCCGGGCGGCGCGGTCTGCACCGGATTCGCACCGACGCTCGCGCCGTCGCTGGTGCGCAGGTCGTAGCTGAGCAGCTGCGCATGCAGGCCGACGTTCGGCGACGGCGCGATCTGCACGAAGTTGTACGGCGAGGCATAGGTGAGGCCGAAGCGCGAGGCGGCCTCGTAGGCGGAGAACGCCGGCTCCCGGCCGCTGAAGGTGTTGACCAGCGTGACGTGGATCCAGTCGCCCGCATTGGCGCGCAGCACCAGCGGCTCGACGGTGTCGCGCGGGGTGTGTCGGCCGCCTTTGGGCACGGCGACGTAGACCAGTCCCAGCGGGTCTTGCAGCGGATGGGCCGTGTCGCTGCGGCCGTGGCCGAGGTTGGCGCCGCGGCTGTTGTAGACCAGCGCGCCGTCCTTGCGGCCGAGCGCCTGCTGCACGGTCATCGCATGCACTTCGTATTCGCGGATGCAGGGCTTGCCGCCCGAGCAGTCGGTCGTCATGCCCGGCGGCGGCTTCATCGCATCGGCGCGCGCATCCGCATCGCTGCGTGCCGCGGCGGGTTCGTCGTACAGCGGCTTGAGGAACGACTGGCGCTGCGCCGCGTTCCAGGAGCGCAGCAGGCCCCAGGCGCCGTTGGTCAGGCCTTCGTACGAGGCGTCCGGGTTGTACAGGTAATCGACCGGACCCTTCGCATCGAGGCGCGGCAGGCGCATGAGCAGCTCGTAGTGCTCGGACAGGATGATGAACTGCGTACTGCGATAGCCCGAATCCGGTTCGAACGGCTCGGCGAGCCAGCGCAGGCCGTGCATCGTGAAGTCGTGCATCGAGGTGTGCGCGCCGGCCAGCAGCCGGATCTGCACCTTGTCGCCTTCATACGCATGCAGCAGCGGCGTGTAGGGATCGGTCGCGCCCATGCCGGCGGAAATCGGATCGCGCGGGAAGGTGAAGCAGCCGGCGCCGGAGCACATCGGATTGATCTGCGCGCCGCCCGCAGGCTGGCGCGAGAAGGCCGGATCCAGCCGCTCGATCGAGCGGAACGACGCGGACAGGTCGGCCGCGTCGGGCGCCGCGTTCGGGTTCGTCACCAGCGGCTTGAAC
>CAMLSI010000255.1 GCA_946482585.1 uncultured Lysobacteraceae bacterium | reverse complement strand
CGCCGCCACGTCCGCTCACGCTTTCCGCCAGGGGGGCCAGCTTGGGCGCGAGCATTGCCGACGTACGCTCCATCCTGGGTTGTGCCGGCGGCCGCAGCATTATGCCTGCGTCGTGAATATCCATCAATTCACTTTTTGTCATAGATGCGAACGTCGCGCGCGCTGAAGGTTGCCATCGTGTTACTGGCGTTCGTCGCGGGCGCGCTGCTCGTGCTGCGCCACTACGCCGAGCCCGAGCGTGTCGCCGCGCTGCTCGCCGAGCAGACGCGCGCGCGGCTGGGCCTCGATCTCGTCTTCGCCGCGCCCGCGCGCTATTCGCTGTGGCCGCGGCTGCGGCTGGAACTCGACGACGCGCGCTTCGCCCTGCCCGGCGAGCGCGAACCGCTGCTCGCGCTCGACCGTCTCGACGTGAGCCTGCCCTGGAGCAGCCTGTTCGACTCGCGTCTCGTCATCGAAGAATTGCAGCTGACCAAACCTCGGCTGGAATTGCTCGCGCTGCGACGCTGGCTCGACGGCAGCGACGACACGGCCGCGGCGCCGGATCTGCGCCTGCACTTGAGCATCGAGGATGCGACCTTGCTGCGCGGCGGCAAGCCGCTCGCGCGCGACATCGACTTCGCTGGCGACATCGATACGCAACAATTGCAACGCTGGTGGTACGAACTCGTGCAGGCCGCCCCGAACGCGAGTGCGCTGCCGCCGCTGCCCGGCGCGGCGCAGATCGGTACGATCGAACTCGACGGCGCACGCCTCGAGGGCGTGCGCATCGAATCGGGCCCGGCGCGATGAACGCGGCGGCGACACAGGACAGGGGATTCGCGCCGGCGCTGCTGGCCTGGTACGACCGCCATGGCCGCAAGCAGCTCCCCTGGCAGACGCCGCGCACGCCGTATCGCGTCTGGCTGTCGGAGATCATGTTGCAGCAGACCCAGGTCGCGACCGTCGTCGGCTATTTCCAGCGCTTCGTCGACGCCTTGCCCGACCTGCCCGCGCTCGCCGCGGCCCCGCTCGATCAGGTGCTGGGACTCTGGTCCGGACTCGGCTACTACAGCCGCGCGCGCAATCTGCACAAGACGGCGCAGCGCTGCGTCGCGAACCACGGCGGCGACCTGCCGCCGGATTTCGATGCGCTCGCGGCCTTGCCCGGCATAGGCCGTTCGACGGCCGGCGCGATCCTCGCGCAGGCCTGGGGCCAGCGCCACGCGATTCTCGACGGTAACGTCAAGCGCGTGCTGAGCCGTTATCACGGCGTCGGCGGCTGGCCCGGCGGCACCGCGACGGCACGCACGCTCTGGCAGCATGCCGAAGACAACACGCCCGCGACGCGCGTCGCCGACTACACGCAGGCCATCATGGATCTCGGCGCGATCGTCTGCGTGCGCAGCCGGCCGCGCTGCGGCGTCTGCCCGCTCGCGGCGGATTGCGTCGCACTGCGCGACAACCGCACTGCGGAACTGCCGGCGCGCAAACCGCCGAAAGCCAGCCCGACGCGCGCGACCTGCCTGCTGATCCTGCGCGACGACGCGGGCCGCGTGCTGCTGCAGCGTCGGCCGGCCACCGGTGTCTGGGCCGAACTCTGGAGCCTGCCCGAGGCCGGCGACGTCGACACTGCCGGACGCGCGGCACGCGATGTCGGCGCACACTTCGAAACGGCGCGCGCGCTCGATGCCTTCGTGCACGTGTTCAGCCACTACCGGCTCGCGGTGACGCCGCTGCTCGCGCGCGCCGTACCGGTCGATCGCGTCGCCGACCGCGACGACCTGCGCTGGTGCAGCGCCGACGAATTCCTGCAGCTGGGCCTGCCCGCACCGGTGCGCCGCCTGCTGCAGTCCCTGCCCCATTGCGGCGAGACCGACGACAGTCACGCCGCGCGCGAACGGAGAAACTCATGAGCCGCACCGTCCATTGCATCAAGCTCGGCCGCGACGCCGAAGGACTCGCTTTCGCGCCGTGGCCGGGCGAACTCGGCAAGCGCATCTACGACGCGGTCTCCAAAGAAGCCTGGAGCCAGTGGCTCGCGCATCAGACCATGCTGATCAACGAAAACCGCCTGTCGCCGCTCGATCCGAAACATCGCGCGTTCCTGCAGGCCGAGGTCGAGAAGTATTTCTTCGGCGAAGGTTCGGCAACGCCTGCCGGGTACGTGCCGCCGGAAACCTGAAAGGCCTCGGCAAAGCGGGCCGGCGATCGGCACTCGCGCCTGGCCGCGCGGGACACCAAGGTTTTCGAGCGCCGAAGAACGGCCGCTCAGGGCGCAGGATCCAGTTGCCCGCACGTTTCCGCGGCATCGCCGTGTTCCGCAACGCGCGCAACGTGCGGCGGATTCAGCGGCACGCGGCCGAACAGTCCGCGTTTGACGCCGGCGAGCACTTTCAGGGTTTCGCCGCGCAGCAGCGGAAGACGCGCGAGCGGATCGAACAGGGCGTCGCGCAACGTGCCGGCCCAGTCGAGCTCCGACTGGAACAACGGCGTGAGCCAGCGACTGATCAGCTGATAGATCGCGACGTGATCGCGTCGCTCGCGATCGTAGCGGCGCAGCGCCGCCGCGACGTCGGCGCCGTCCTCGAGCGCCTGCGCGAGCGCGGCGGCATCCAGCAGCGCCATGTTCGCGCCCTGCCCGAGCTGAGGGCTCATCGCGTGCGCGGCATCGCCGAGCCAGGCGACGCGCCCGTCGTGGAAGCGCCGCAGTATCGCGTCGCGGTAGAGCGCCGGCATGAGCTGGCGCACGTCGGTCACGCTGTCGAGCAGGGGCGCGACGTCGGGCCAGTAGCGCGCGACCTCGTCGCGCCATGCGCCGACGCCGCGCGCGAGCGCCGCATCGAGTTCGCGGGCGGGCAGGCTCCAGAAGAAACCGATCTTCCGCTCGTCGCCACGCTGCCCCGGCAGCACGCCGACCGGCAGCAGGCCGGCCATGCGGCGCGGGCCGTCGTACCGCTGCAGCAGGCGGCCGTGGAAATGGCGTCCCGGATCCGCGCACAGGGTCCAGAGCGCGCCCCAGGAATACGGCCGGTCGCGGCGCGTCAGCGCGGCCGGCCGCAAGGCACTCGCCGCACCGCCGCAGACGAGAACGAGGTCGTAAGGACCGTGGCGATTGCCGGCCTCGTCGCGCAATTCGCCGCGCTGCGCGTCGACGCCGACGATGGCAACACCGGTGCGCAGCGCCGGTTCGACGCGGCCGTCGCGCAGCAGCTCGAACAACGCGCCGCGCTGTATGCCCAGACCGCAGCCGACGCCGAGCCGCGCGTAATCCATGTCGATGACGCGGCGGCCGCCGACGGTTTCGCCATAGAGGTTGTGCACCGGTTCGCCGCAGGCGAACGCCGCCTCCAGCAAGCCGAGTCCGGCGAGCACCGCCAGACCGGTCGGCTGCAGCAGCAGGCCGGCGCCGACCGGCCGCGGCTGCGGTGCGCGTTCGAAGACCTCGAGCCTGTGTCCCTGCTTGTGCAGCAGCCGTGCCGCCGCCTGCCCCGCCGTGCCGTAACCGACGATCGCTATGTCCATGCGCCGCCCCGCCGCCGTCTCTTGCGGGCGAGGCTAGCAAACGCACTGCGTCGATCGGACGCGGGCGACGAAACGCCGCAGGTCAGTCGCCGCGCTCGCGCTTTTCCTTGCGCGCTGCGCGCACGGCCTTGTCGTCGACGGGCTGGATCGACGCGATATTGCAGCGATCGCTGCCGGCGACGACGTGGTCGAACTTTGCGCTGACGCGATGATTGGTGGAACTCAGGCCCACGGCCTTGGCCCAGGGCAGGTCGGTGCACGGCGGCAGCACCTTGATGAGCCAGGCCTTGTTGACGCCGGTCCAGACCACGACGGCCTCGTTGCCGAGCGCTTCGTAACTCTGCAGGCGCCAGAACGGCATGTCCTTGACCGGTTCGCCGGCGAAGCGTTCGTACTCGGCCAGGCGTTCGCGCTCGCTGTCGGTCATGGCCTGCGCCGGCGCGACGGCGGCCAGCGCGAGCAACGCGGCTGCGGCAAACGAAGAAGGTAGCGACATCGGGAATCCTCCGGTAACGATTCGTCTCCGAGATGGGGACGGTCCAGGTGCGCTCCAGGGTCGCAGCGAGGATCGCAGATTCCGACGAGAAAAATTCAGCCGGGCGCGCGCAAGCCCGGCGCCGCGAGGGCGCCGGGGCGATGGGATTCAGCCGCGCACGGCGCCGACCGCGTTTTCGACTTCCTCGCGTTCGGAATCGGACAGCTTGCCCGCGAGCTGCAGCACGCGCGCGCGGACGGTGTCGTCGGATACGCGCCGCGCCACTTCGACCAGCACTTCGCGGCATTCGAAATCCGAACCGATGCCGGCGGTCGCATCGAGCACGGCGAGCGCGCCTTCGCGTGCGAGCCTGTCCGTGCGCAACAGCGCGATCAGCGCTTCCCGGCGCTCGAAGTCCGAACCGATCCGCTTCGCGGCCTGCGCATACTGCGCGGCGATCGCGTTCGGGTCGCTCGCTTTCTGCGCGGCATGGCCCAGCAGTTCGCGCAGTTCATAGTCCGAACCGATACCGCCGCCGGCCTCGATGACCTGCAGCAGCACGGCGTCTCCGCGCGCCACGGCCAGCAGCGCTTCGAGACTGCGCCGATGCTCGTAGTCGGAGCCGACGCCGGCCGCCGCCTCGAGCCACGCGCCGCGCAGGGCGTCGTCGCTGGCGACGCGCTTGGCCGTATCGACGAGCAGTTCCGCGCGCTCGTAGTCCGAGCCGATGTCGGCGACCGCCGCGATCACGGTGCGCCACTGCGGCGTGCCGAGCTGCTGGCTCGCGAGCGCGGCCGACAGGGCCTGACGCTTCTCATAGTCGGAGTCGACCTTCGCGATCTGCTGCAGGGCGCGATCGAGTTCGCCGTCGGCGAGCTTGCGCGTGCGCAGCAGCTGGCCGAGGTAGCGCCCCCTGGCGTAGTCGGAACGGATCTGCGCGACCTCGGCGAGTACGGCCTCGTTGCCGCCGCGCGCGACGAGACGCGCGACACGGCCGGCGACGTCGATCGCGGCTTCGCGCAGCAGCTGCGGCACGATGCGCGCGATCCACGCCGTCGCATCCGCATCGAGCGGCTGCTCCTTGCCGTTCTTCCAGTAGCGCGTGGTCAGCGCCGTGCCGCTGCCCGTGTATTCGATCCGGCGCGTCTGGCCATCGACGGTTTCTTCCCATTCGACTGTCGCGCCCTGCCCCAGCGAAGCGATACCGTCGTCCTGTTCGTTGAATTGCACTTTGCCGCGCGAGCGAAAGCTCATCAGCCGCCCGGGCTGGCCGATCGTAATGTCGAGATCGCCGTCCTCGCCGTGGATCGACGTGCAACTGCCGACGACGACGTCCCCGCAGCCGCGCGCCGATTTCGCGGGTGTCGCGGGTACCGCAGGAACGGCCGGCGTGGCCGGAACCGCGGGCGGAGCCGGCACCGACGTGCGCTCGGCGGCGAATGAGACCGGCGCGACGAACGCCGGCACGGCCAGCACGGCCGCGACGACGGCCGCGAGCGGCGCGAAGCGAACGCGCCAGGACAACGGAACGGAAGACATGGAAACTCCTTCGAGCAGGCGCTCGGCACGTTGCAACAGCGGCGAGCGCGGCGCGGCCATGGCCGCGGCGAGCGCCGGGAATGAGGGATCGAGACGACGCTCCAGGCAATGCGCGAGACACGCGGCGAGCGCACGCGCATCGCCGGTCGCGCGCGCCGACGCCGCATCGCACTGCCATTCGGCGAGCGCATCGAGACGCGCGAGCGCGACCGGCGCGAGCGGCAACGGACACAGCAGGCCGCGCCACAGCGCGAGCAGCACGCGCCATTGCGGATCGCGCCGCGCGACATGCGCGAGTTCGTGCGCGAGCAGCGCGCGACGCTGCGCGCGCGGCAACGCGAGCGCCCAGTCCGGCACGACGACGACACCGCGCGGCGTCGCGAGCGGACTCGCGATCGCGGCACTGCGCCGCAACTCCGGCGCGCGCGCCAGACGGAACTGCGCGGCAAGCGCGGCACAATCCGCGCGCCATTCGTCCGCATCGACGCGCGCGGACTCGCGCAACATCCGCGCAAGCGCCACGGCGCTGCGCGCGATACGCAGCCACAGGATCGCAGCGGCCAGCGCCCAGAGCGCGAGCAGCCACGGCAATGCCGCGCGTACCGCTGCGCCCGGTGCGGCAACGGGCTCAGCCTGTGGCACCGGCGATGTGACGACAGGCGCTGCTGCACGCGTCCGCGACGATCCGATTTCATTCGCGATCGCCGCAGGCTCTGCAACGACAGGCTCTGCGACCGCAGGCGTCGCGGCCGTCTCCGCGGAGGTTCGCGACACGGCATGCGCGACAGCCGGCGACACGTCCGCCGTCTCGCGCAGCACCGTCGTTCCGGCGGCCGGCGCCATCATCGTCGGCGCCAGCGCGACGCGATACAGCGGCAGCGACGCAGGCGCCAGCAACAACTGCAGCGACGCGCTCGCGAGGCTGCCGAGCACCGCGCTGCGCCAGAGGTATTCGCGCACGCCGACCTGGCGCACCCAGCCCAGGCGCTCGACGCACCAGGCCAGCCCGAGAAAAACGCCCGCATGCGCCAGCACTGTCAGCGCGACGATCGCGATGCCGTCAGTCATGATCACGCCCTCCGCGTGCGAGCTGCTTGCGCAGCTTCTCGAGATCGCCCGGCGCGATTTCCGCTTCGTCGACGAGATGCGACACCAGCGCACGCGCGTCGCCGCCGAACAGGCTGCCCAGGAGTTCCGACACCATCGAACGGCGCACTTCCGGCTCGCTGACGCGCGCCACGTAATAGACCTGCCGCGCGTCGCGTCGAAGCGCGACGACGCCGCGCTTCTCCAGACGCGTGAGCATCGTCGCGACCGTCGTGTGCTTGATGCCGCGCTCGCGCGCGAGCACCTCGGCGACCTCGGCGGTACTGCTCTCCCCGCGCGCCCAGAGCACCCGCATCAGCGCGATCTGCAGATCGCTGAGCACTACGTCCTGCGCTTTCGTCGTCATGCGGCCGATCTCTACAGCTGTCGTACTACAGTTGTAGTAGAAGCCGATCGACGAGGCAACGGGCCGGAAGTCATGGCCGGCGTCGTGCCCGACAGTCCGCTGCAAACCGATCCGCGTGCCGGCATTTGCCGACGTACGCGAGCGCGCTCCGCACAACCCGCGCCGCGACCGCGCTGGTCAATTCCTGCGCAACCGAAATCCGCGCTTGACTCCGCCAGCCCCGGCCGATTTAATACGCGCCCTTCCCGCTGCGACTGTTCTGGTCGCACGCAGCAAGACCTCAGGCCGGGTAGCTCAGTTGGTAGAGCAGGGGATTGAAAATCCCCGTGTCGGCGGTTCGATTCCGTCCCCGGCCACCATTCGAATCAATCGCTTGCGACACTTGGATAGCCGATCATCTCGTTGCGCGGAATCGTCGTGACCGAATGGTGACCGTTTCGATTGCAGTGCCTTGCGACAGCCACTAACTGCCCCCCATCATTTGCTCCACTCGCTGAGAGTTTTGCTGCCATTGCGCAACTTTCTGCAGACACGGGAGGGGAGAATGCTTGTGAAGTTCTGGCTAG
>CAMLSI010000254.1 GCA_946482585.1 uncultured Lysobacteraceae bacterium | reverse complement strand
CATTCGATGGAATTCCTGCGCGAAGTCGCGCACCTGCGCCCGCGCACGAACGTGTTCGGCGCGATCGCGCGCGTGCGTCATTGCCTCGCCCAGGCCGTGCACCGCTTCTTCCACGAGAACGGCTACTACTGGATCAACACGCCGATCATCACGACGAGCGACGCCGAGGGCGCCGGCCAGATGTTCCGCGTGTCCACGCTCGACTTCGCCAACCTGCCGCGCACCGACAAGGGCGCGATCGATCATTCGAAGGATTTCTTCGGCAAGGAAGCGTTCCTGACCGTGTCGGGCCAGCTCAACGTCGAGGCGTACTGTCTCGCGCTCAGCAAGGTCTACACCTTCGGCCCGACGTTCCGTGCCGAGAACTCGCAGACCTCGCGCCATCTCGCCGAGTTCTGGATGATCGAACCGGAGATCGCGTTCGCCGATCTCGCCGCCGACGCCGACCTCGCCGAAGCGCTGCTCAAGTACGTATTCAAGGCGGTGCTCGAGGAACGCGGCGACGACATGGCGTTCTTCGCCGACCGCGTCGAGAAGACCGCGATCTCGCGTCTGGAGAATTTCATCGGCTCGCCGTTCGAACGCGTCGACTACGGCGACGCCGTCAAGATCCTGCAGAAATCCGGCAAGTCGTTCGAGTTCCCGGTCGAATGGGGCATGGACCTGCAGACTGAACACGAGCGTTTCCTCGTCGAGCAGCACGTGGGCCGTCCGGCCGTGGTCATGAACTATCCGGAACAAATCAAGGCGTTCTACATGCGCCTCAACGACGACGGCAAGACGGTCGCGGCGATGGACATCCTCGCGCCGGGCATCGGCGAAATCGTCGGCGGTTCGCAGCGCGAGGAACGCCTCGACCTGCTCGATGCACGCATGCAGAAAATGAACATCGATCCGGTTCACTATCAGTGGTATCGCGACCTGCGCCGCTACGGCACCGTGCCGCACGCGGGCTTCGGCCTCGGCTTCGAACGCCTCGTGGTCTACACCTGCGGCCTGGCCAACATCCGCGACGCGATCCCGTACCCGCGCGTTCCGGGTCACGCCGAGTTCTGACATGCTGTTCCTGCTGCTGCTCGCGCTCGGGCTCGCCATCTTCGGCCTCACCGCTTACGTCATGAGCTGGCCGCTGGTCGCGACGCAGTTGCGCGACCGCCATCCGCAGGATCGCCCGCTCATGGGGGCGACGCCGTTCTCGCCGCGCGCGTTCGGCTGGTTCCTGCGTTTCGCCTGGCAGGCGTCGCCGGACCAGAACCTGCGGTTCCTCGCGTTCCCGGGCAGCATTGCGGCCTGGGCCATCGCGATCGGCGGCGCCTGTGCCGCCGTGCTGCTGCTTCTGCGTATGACTGGAGTGCTGGTATGAGCGACGACATCGACCGCGGCGACGCCGTGGAGGCAACGCACGAACAGCGCGCGCAGTCCTACTGGTGGTGCGCCGGCTTCGGCGACACGCTGATCTGGTCGCGCCTGGACATCTTCGACAGCGGCATCGCCGAGGTCTTCGGCGCGACCGGCGAATATCTGCGCTATGACGACGAGACCGCCGCGCGCATGGCGTTGCTCGACGCCGATTTCCGCGAGTTCGACGGACTCGACGAGGAAGACGCGGCGATCATGGGCTTCGATCTCGACACCATGGACGTGCCTCGCGGCGACAGCGACGAGGAATTGCTGCCGCGCATGGTGCACAAGATCGCCCGCGGCATCGGCTAGCGGCCTCAGGCAGCCGATCCGGAAACGATAGGCTCGCAGGCCACAAGGCAACGGAGGTTTTCATGCAGCTCGACCTGAACGGCCGTCACGCGCTGGTCTGCGGCGCATCGCAAGGCATCGGCCGCGCCGCGGCGCAGGAGCTCGCGCTGCTGGGCGCCGATGTCACGGTGCTCGCGCGCAATGCCGAAACCCTGGCCGAGGTCGCCGCCGCGTTGCCGCGCCTGCATGCGGCACAGAACCATGGCTTCATCGCCGCGGACATGGCCGACGGCGACCTGCTGCGACGCAAAGTGGAAAGTGCTTCCTATGCGGCACCCTTCCACATTCTCGTGAACAACACCGGCGGCCCGCCCGGGGGCCCGGCCCAGTCGGCGCAGGCCGATGCGTTCGTCGATGCGTTCCGCCACCACCTGCTCGCCAACCACGCATTGCTGCAGAGCGTGCTCCCGGGCATGTGCGAAGCCGGCTTCGGCCGCGTCATCAATGTGATCTCGACCTCGGTCAAGGAACCGATCCGGAACCTCGGCGTCTCGAACACGATCCGCGGCGCCGTCGCGAGCTGGGCCAAGACGCTCGCGACCGAGCTCGGCCCGCACGGCATCACCGTCAACAACGTGCTGCCCGGCTATACGCGCACGCAGCGTCTCGACCAGATCGTGCGCGACCGCATGCAGGCCACCGGCAAGAGCCGGCGCGACATCGAACAGGCCATGCTCGCGACGGTTCCGGCCGCACGGTTCGCCGAGCCTGCCGAGATCGCCGCGGCGATCGCGTTCCTCGCGTCGCCCGCGGCCGCCTACATCAACGGTATCAACCTGCCCGTCGACGGCGGGCGCATGCAATCGCTCTGACGCGCGGCGCCTGCCGGTGCCCGCGAAGCCCGTGCCGAGCCGCCCGACGGACTGACGCCGCGTCCGTCGCCGCGCGCGCAACGGCTCGCACCGCTACGCCGTCGTTCAGTGCGGCGATGACAACCATCGCCGGCCGTCAGTGCACGCAACATCAATGCGGTGCGACGGCAACATCGGCGTGCGCCTGTCGCTCGCGACCGATGCAAGACTGCCCGGGCGCGCCGATGCGGCGCGACTCGTTGCGACGAGGTGCCGTTGCATGCCTGCAGCTACCGTCCGCTTCGCCGTACTCGCCGCGATCGTCGCCGCACAGACACTGCTGATCGGCCACGGGGCGGCGCGCACGCTGCGTGCGCTCGAGCGCGCCGCCTGGCTGTTGGGCGAAGCCCACGGATTCTTCGGCTGGCTGCGCTACGGCATGGGCGCGGCGCTCGTGTTCGTCGCGGCGCTGCTGCCGCTGCTGCTCGCGCTCGCTCTCGGCGTCGCGGCGGCCTGGGCCCTGCGTGTGTATTCCGCCACGCCGGTCCACGTCGACGGCCTCGGCCGTCCCATCATCGCGCTGGTCGCGGGCCAGTGCCTGCTGCTCGGCGTCTGGCTTTGGCTGCTGCCGGAAACGACACCAGGCGACGCCTGGCAGAACGACGGTTACGGCTACACGCTGCTGATCATGCTGGTCAGCCTACTGTGGGCCTTCAGCAACGCGCTGCTGCTCTGGCGCGTGGCGGGCGGACCCGCGCCGCAGCGCGATCCGCAGGAACTGCGCCGACTGCACGAACTCGGCCTGCGCGCCGCACGCGAACTCGCGCCGCGCGACGAACCGCCGCCGTGACGCTGCGATGGCGCATCGCGCGCGCTACCATCGCGCGATGACCCAGACCCTGAGCAACCTGATCGACGGCCGTCTCGTCGCGCCCGTGAACGGCCGCTATCTCGACGTGTTCGAACCGGCCACCGGCCGACGCTACGCCCAGGCGCCCGACTCCGACGCAGCCGACGTGGACCTCGCCGCCGCCGCCGCGCAACGCGCGTTCCCGGCCTGGTCGCGCCTGCCGGCCGGCGAGCGCGCGCAACGGTTGAATCGACTCGCCGATCTCGTCGAAGCGCGCCTCGACGCGTTCGCCGAGGCCGAGTCGCGCGACAGCGGCAAGCCGCTGCAGCTCGCGCGCAGCGTCGACATTCCGCGCGCGGTCGCGAACCTGCGCTTCTTCGCCGCCGCAATCACGCAGTGGTCCAGCGAAGCGCACGTCATGGAAGAGCGCGCGCTGAACTACACCTTGCGCCAGCCGCTCGGCGCCGTCGCGTGCATCAGCCCCTGGAATCTGCCGCTGTACCTGTTCACCTGGAAGATCGCGCCGGCGCTCGCGGCCGGCAATTGCGTGCTCGGCAAGCCGTCCGAAGTCACGCCACTGACAGCCCATCTGTTCGCGCAAGCCAGCATCGAAGCCGGCCTTCCGCCGGGCGTGCTCAACATCCTGCAGGGCAGCGGCGCGCAGACCGGTCAGGCGCTCGTCGATCATCCCGCGGTCAAGGCGATCTCGTTCACGGGCTCGACGCGCGTCGGCGCGCAGATCGCGTTGAGCGCCGCGCGCCAGTTCAAGAAGGCGTCGCTCGAACTCGGCGGCAAGAATGCGACCGTGGTCTTCGCCGACTGGGACGGCAGCGATGCGCAACTCGACACCATCGTGCGTTCGGCGTTCGCCAACCAGGGCCAGATCTGCCTCTGCGGTTCGCGCATCCTCGTCGAACGCGGCATCTACACGGCATTCCGCGACCGCTTCGTCGCGCGCGCCAGGGCGCTGCGCGTCGGCGATCCCTCGCTGCCCGACAGCGATCTCGGCGCCGTCGTCTCGCAGACGCATTTCGACAAGGTCATGGGCTGCATCGCGCTCGCGCGCGAAGAAGGCGGCCGCGTGCTGTGCGGCGGCGACGCCGTCGCGGTGCCGGGTCGCTGCGAGAACGGATGGTTCATCGCGCCGACCGTGATCGAAGGACTCGGTCCCGACTGCCGCACGAACCAGGAGGAAATCTTCGGCCCGGTCGTGACCCTGCAGCCGTTCGACGACGAAGCCGGCGCGCTCGCGCTCGCGAACGCGACGAACTACGGCCTCGCCGCGACGATATGGACGCGCGACCTCAATCGCGCGCACCGCGTCGCCGCGCAGCTGCACAGCGGCATCGTCTGGATCAACTGCTGGATGCTGCGCGACCTGCGCACGCCGTTCGGCGGCGTGAAGCAATCCGGCATAGGCCGTGAAGGCGGGGTCGAGGCGCTGCGCTTCTTCACGGAGACCAAGAACGTCTGCATCGCGTTCGATCCGTAGCCGGGCCGCGGGTTGGCGTCAATCCCGCCAAAGGCATTTCTGCAACACCGGCCGCAGCGACTATGCTGCGCGCTTTCGTCCTGGAAGCCGGCCCATGAACGACCTGTCCGATCTACTCAAGCGCAACAAGGCCTGGGCCGAGGCCATGCGTGCGCAGGACAAGGATTTCTTCAAACGCCTGTCGAACCAGCAGGCGCCGAAATACCTCTGGATCGGCTGTTCCGACAGCCGCGTGCCGGCGAACCAGATCACCGACATGCAGCCCGGCGAGGTGTTCGTCCATCGCAACGTCGCGAACGTGGTCGTCCACACGGACCTCAACTGCCTCTCGACGATCCAGTTCGCGGTCGACCTGCTCAAGGTCGAGCACATCATGGTCGTCGGCCACTACGGCTGCAGCGGCGTGCATGCGAGCCTGACCGGCGTCCGCGTCGGCCTCGCCGACAACTGGCTGCGCCACGTCGGCGACGTCGCGCAGAAACATGCGGGCATGCTCGACGCGCTCGAACTCGATGCGTTGCGCCACGCGCGCCTCTGCGAGCTCAACGTCATCGAGCAGGTGTTCAACGTCTGCCAGACCACGATCGTCGAAGACGCCTGGTCGCGTGGCCAGCAGCTCAGCGTGCACGGCTGGATCTACAGCCTGTTCGACGGCCGCATCACCGACCTCGGCATGACCGTGGAGGCGCGCGACCAGCTCGCCGACGTCTACGCGGCGTCGCTGCGCCGGCTCGCCGCGCGGGACTGATGCGCCCGCGGCCGCGCTTGACCCTGCTTGCGCGTTCGACGGCCGGGATGCGCAGTTGCGGCAACGCACATGCGCTGCAAAATCGTCGCGCGCCGCCGTGCTCTATGCTCGGCGCGACACGTGAGGAGTCCGCCATGCGCCCCAGCCCGCTACTCGCCCTGCCCCTGCTTCTCGCTGCGTTCGCGACGACGGCCGGTGCGGCGAACTGGAAAGAACAGCAGATCGCGGCCGCGGAAAAATCCGAAGCGATACTGCGCCAGGCCGAGAAGGTCCGCGGCCTGCTCGCGCAATACCAGATCATGCGCGCCGCCTACGTCGCCGACGAAGGCAAGGCGTTCCGGCTGATCTTCGGCCAATATCTGAGCTGGCATCAGTCCTACCTCGGCCTGCACGACGACGCGATGCAGTCGTTCTCGATCCAGCAGGGCGCCGACAAGCAGGACGCGCCCTCGCCGCTCGACGGCGACGGATGGCGCGTGGAGCCGGCCGCGGACACGATAACGCGGCTCGCGAAGGACCAACGCGCGGTGTTCTTCAACGAGGCGCACAACGCCGCGATCACGCGTTCGCTCACGGTCGAGATGCTGCCGCGCCTCAAGGCGCTCGGCTACACGCATTTCGCTGCCGAGACGTTGTACGAGACCGACAAGACGCTCGCGAGCCGCGGCTACCCGAACGAAGACAGCGGCTTCTACACGCAGGAGCCGGTCTACGCCGAGATGGTGCGCACGGCGCTGAAGCTCGGCTTCACCGTGGTCGCCTACGAAGCCGCATCCGAAGCCGTCGGCGACGCGCGCGAAAAGGAACAAGCGCGCAATCTGCACAACCGCGTGTTCAAGGACAATCCGGAAGCCCGTGTCGTCGTCAACGCGGGCTATGCGCACATTGTCGAGTCCGGCAAATACCTCGGCGGCGCGAGCATGGCGCAGCACTTCGCCAAGATCGCGCACATCGATCCGCTGACGATCGAACAGACCATGCTGATCCCGCATACCGAGGCCAGCCAGGATCATCCCTACTACCGCGCGCTGCTCGCCCGGGAAACGCCGAAGACCGCGGTCGCCTTCGTCGACAAGGAGGGCAAGCCCTGGAGCCTGCGCGCCGGGCAGTACGACATCAGCGTCGCGCTGCCGCCGTACACGCACGAGAACGGGCGACAGACCTGGCTCGCGCTCGGCGGC
The DNA here is from genome assembly GCA_946482585.1 of uncultured Lysobacteraceae bacterium. The sequence goes on along the minus strand of CAMLSI010000254.1, from coordinate 754 downwards.
GCGCGCCGCGTGTACACCGTCGACGGCGAGATCTGCCGTTCGGTCATGCCCTGCCTCATCGAGGCGCGCTATACGGGCGAAGGCGACGACGCGATCCCGGCCGACCGCATCGTGATCGGCCTGCAGGATTCGTCGCTGACCGGCAGCGAGCGCAAGTTCCGCAAGGTCGACGACCTGCGCACCGATCTGTACCTGCGCCCGGGCCGCTATCGCGTGCGCGCGAGCGGCGCGGACAATCAGATCGTCAACACTCAGATCATCAACGTCGGTTCGAGCAAATAGCGCCTTCCATGAGCGATCCCATCCGCACGAGCAACGCCCCCGCGCCGGTCGGCGCCTATCCGCACGCGCGCCGCGTCGGCAACCTGCTGTTCCTGTCCGGCGTCGGTCCGCGCACGCCCGGCAGCAACGAGATCCCTGGCAACGTCTACGACGCCGACCGGCGCCTGATCGCTTACGATTTCGACGCACAGTGCCGCCAGGTCTTCGCCAACGTGCGCGCCGTGCTCGAAGCCGCCGGCGCGTGCTGGGAAGACCTCGTCGACGTCACGGTCTATCTCACCGACATGCAGCGCGACTTCGCGGCCTACAACCGCCTCTACGCCGAGCACTTCACGACCGCGCAGCCCTGCCGCACGACGCTCGGCATCACCGCATTGCCGACGCCGATCGCGATCGAGCTCAAGTGCGTGGCCGCGCTGGGGGGCGGCTAGCGCAACGCGACGGCGCTGCATGCCGCAGGCACCGATCACCG
>CAMLSI010000253.1 GCA_946482585.1 uncultured Lysobacteraceae bacterium | reverse complement strand
TCACGCCCTTCGGCCGGCCCGTCGATCCCGAGGTGTACATCACATAAGCCAGATGGTCGCCGCGCAACGGCAACGCGCTGCGATCCGGGTCCTCCTCGCCGTTGGCGCCGATGCGCGCCTGCGTCGAGGGATCGTCGATCACGACGACCTGCAGCGCGGCCAGGGCCGGCAACGCGTCTTCGTGGGCGAGGTCGGTCACGACGATGCGTGCGGCCGCATCGTCGAGCACGAAACGCTGGCGCGCTTCCGGGTCGGCGACATCCAGCGGCAGATACGCTGCGCCGGCCTTGATCACCGCCAGTTGAGCGACGACCGCATCGACGCTGCGCGCGAGACAGACCGCGATACGGTCGTCGCGGCCTGCGCCGAGCGCGACCAGATGCCGCGCGAGCCGGTTGGCGCGCGCATTCAGCGCCGCGTACGTCAGCCGCACCGTCGCATCCTGCAGCGCGACCGCCGACGGCGTGCGCCGGACCTGGGTCTCGAACGCCTCGGCGAGTGTGGTGCCGGCGGCGCAAAAATCGCTCGTCGCCGCCGTGCCGAAACGCGCGAGCTGCTGCGTTTCTTCGCTGCCGATCAATGCCGCGTTGCGCGGCAGCGGACCCTCCGCCTCGAGCGAGACGGCCAGTCCGCGCAGCGCGCGCTGCAGGTAGTCGAGCACGCGCTGCGGGCCGTGGCTCTGCGCGCACAACAGCTTGCAGTAGAACGCGTCTCCGCGATCATCGACGACCAGCGTGAACGGATAGTTGCTGCGCTCGTCGGCGAAGATCAGCGGCATGTCCTGCCACAGCGCCTGCGTTTCGGCGTCGCCGTCGTCGCGGCCGAAGCGATAGTTGATCAGTGCGCCGAACAGCGCCGACTGCGTGTCGACGCCGCTGCAACGCTGCGCCAGCGCCAGCGAAGCCTGCTCGTGCGCGAGCAATTCGCCGAGCTCGCGCTGCACGCCGGCGACCACCGCACGCGCGTCGCCGCGATCGAGCGCGACGCGCAGCGGCAGCGTGTTGAGGAACATGCCCAGGGTCTGCCCCGCTCCCGCGGCGCCATGGTGGCGTCCCGACAGCACCGTGCCGAAGACCACGTCCCGCCGGCCGCTGCAGAGGCCGACGACTTGCGCCCAGGCCGTGTGAAACAGCGCCGCCGGTGTCGCGCCGAGGCGTCGCGCGAGTCTGCGCAGCGCGGCGCCGAGATCCGCGTCGAGCTGCAGCCGCGCCTCGGCAGGCGTGTCCGCCGCATCGGTCTCGAGAATGCCGAACGGCGCGCACGGCTCGTCGATGTCGCCGAGGCGCGCGCGGAAATAGGCTTCGTGCGTCTGCGGCGCCGCCGCGTCGAGGCGCGCGATGAAGTCGCGGAACGCGAACGGCGGCGGCAATGTCGCGGCGCGGCCGAGCAGGATCTGCCCGACCTCGGACACGATGCGCTCCAGCGAAACGTGATCGACGACGAGATGGTGGAACACGAGGGCGACGGCGATGCGCGACTCGCCCGCGATCGGCGCGCACCAGGCCCGGATCAGTGGGGCCTGCGCGAGATCGAGGCGCAGGCTCGACGGATCGGTCGCTGCCTGCAGCGCGGCGACGGCCGCGTCGAACCCCGCCGCCGGCAGGGTTTCCGGCAACAGCGTCGCGCGGCGCCAGACGACCTGCACAGGACGCGCAAGACCTTCCCAGCAGGCCGCACTGCGCAGGATGTCATGACGGTCTATGACCTGGCGGATCGCGTCGAGCAGCGCGTCGCGCCGTGTCGCGTCGGCGCAGACCAGGATCTGGCGGGCGAGATACGGATCACCGCGACCGCCCAGCAAATAATGGAAAAGTATTCCTTCCTGCAGAGGAGACAGCGGGTAGATGTCCTGGATGTTCGCGGCGCCACCGGGGGCGCGCGCGACGATCGCGTCGATCTCGGCCTGACTCAGCGCCACCCGCGTCACATCGGCCGGCACGATAGTGTCGCCGTGCGTCGCGGGCGGATTCGCCGCGGCCGCGGAGGGCCCGGTCTCGGCGACGCGCTCGAGTCGCGCCGCGAGGTCGGCCAGCACCGGCGCCGCGAACGCGGTGCGCGCATCGACCTGGAAGCCCGCGCCGCGCAGTCTCTCGATCAGCGCGATCAGCAGGAACGAGTGTCCGCCGAGCTCGAAGAAATGATCGTCGCAACCGACCTGATCGAGCGCGAGCAAGTCCCGCCACTGCTGTGCGAGCGCGCATTCGGCCGGCGTCGACGGCGCGCGATACGGCTTGCGCGACACGGCTTCCTGGCCCCAGTCGGGCAACGCGGCGCGATCGACCTTGCCGTTCGCGGTCAGCGGCAGTGCGGCGAGCCGCACGAAATGCGACGGCAGCATGGCCTCGGGCAGCAGCGGTTCGAGCCGCGCGCGCAGCTGCGCCGGCGTGGGCAACTCGTGCGCCGCATCCGGTACGAGGTAGGCGACGAGCCGCTGTTCGCCGCTGCGGTCGGCACGCGCGACGACGACAGCCTGCGCGACGGCGGCGTCGCGGCAGAGTGCACTCTCGATCTCGGCCGGCTCGATGCGATAACCGCGCAGCTTGATCTGCTGATCGACGCGGCCGAGGATTTCGAGCGCGCCGTCCGGCCGATGCCGTGCGAGATCGCCGCTGCGATAAAGTCGCGCGCCCGCCTCGGTCGCGAACGGGTCCGGCACGAAACGCGCATCGGTCAGGTCTATCCGGCCGAGGTAGCCGCGCGCCACGCCATGGCCGCCGATGTAGAGCTCGCCGGTCTCGCCGGTCGCCACCGGCTGCTGCGCCGCATCGAGCACGTAGAGCCGCGTATTGTCGATCGGGCGGCCGACCGGCAGCGGCGCGTGGTTCCAGTCGACGTCGCTCAGCGCCTGCACGCAGCAGCCGACGACGGTTTCGGTCGGCCCGTATTCGTTGAACAGTCGCGTCCCAGGGAACCGCCGGCGCCATTCCGACACGTGCCCGGCCTGCAGGTTTTCGCCGCCGATGACCAGCGCGTCGATCTGCGGCGTGTCCTCGGCCAGCGCCTGCGCGAGCCATTGCGCATGCGCCGGCGTGATCTTCACGAGCGCCACGCGGCGCCGCTCGCGGATCAGCCGAGGCAGCGCGTCGAGGCCGTGGGCTTCGTCGAGCAGATGCACGGTCGCGCCGCAGGTCAGCGGCGCGAGCAGGCTCGTCACGGTGAGATCGAACGCGATGCTCGAATGCACCGGCACGAGCGCGCCTTCGTACAGCGGATAGGCGCGCCGGCACCACTGCAGATAGTTCGCGAGCCCGCGCTGCGTGACCATGACGCCCTTCGGCGCACCCGTCGAGCCCGAGGTATACATGACATAGGCGAGATCTTCCGGCGACGTCGCGACGTCGCAGGCCACGACCGGGACCGCGGATGCCGCCTCGCCGTCGAGCACGATGCGCGCGACGCGGGTGTCGCAGGCCTCCAGCGCCGCAACAGAGGCGGTCTGCGTCAGTACGCGATCGCAGCCCGCGTCGCCGACGATCTGCGCGAGGCGCAGCGGCGGCAGCGACGGATCGAGCGGCAGCCAGGCATGGCCGGTCTTCATCGTCGCGACGATGGCGACGACGAGATCGAGCGAGCGGCGCAGGCAAATGCCGACCGGCGTGCGTCGGTCCTGCCCGCGCAGCGTGGCTGCGAGCCGGTCGGCGCGCGCGTCGAGCTCGGCGTAGCTCAGGCTGCCGTCGACGGCTTCGACCGCGATGCGCTGCGGCGCGACCCGCGCCTGCGCCGCGATGCAGCGATCGACGCGCGCGTCCAGGTCGACGGCGGCGGCCGTCGCATTGAAGGCGACGAGCAGCGCTTCGCGCTCGGCCGCGCCGAGCAACGGCAATCGCTCCAGCGTCGTCTGCGGTGCGGACAGCGCGGCCTGCAGCAGCGTTTCCAGTTGTTCGTGCAGTCGTGCGACCGCCGCCGCGCTCAGCACGCGCGGATCGCGCTGCCAGTGCAGCACGATGCCGGCGTCGTGCTCCACGACCTGCAGCAGCAACCGATACGGCGCCGCCGCAGCGAACGTCGCGTCGGCCGACTGCGACGACGCGGCGAGAAACCCGATCGCATACGGCGGCGTGTCGCCATGTTCGGCCGACGGCGCATCCTGCCGGCGCTCCAGCCGCGCAACGCCGTCGCCCACGCGCCGGCAGATTTCTTCGTAGCGATAGTCGCCCTGCAGCGACAGCCGCAGCGGCAGGCAACGCGTGAACGGTCCGACCGCGGCGGCGAGATCGTCGAAACGCTCGCGGCCGTCGATCTCGACGCCGAGCACGGACAGGTTGCCGCAGAGACGCTCGAGCACAGCCGCGTAGGCTGCGATCAAGGCCGTTCGCCGTTCGCCCCGGTCGGCGTGTGTCTGGACGAGCAGTCGCAGCGGCGATGCGCCCAGCGGCCGCCGCCAGGTCGCGACCGGATCGCCGTCGGCATCGCCGATGCCGTCGTAGGGCAGGCGCGGAGGCGTCGCCGCGGCGCCGTTCGCGGGAACGGCGTTCGCGTCGGCCTCATGCGTCGTCGCGTTGTCGTGCTGCCATTGCGCATAGTGGAAAAACAGACTCGCGTCGCCGTCGGCATCGGTGCCGCCGCCGATCAGCGTGCGCAATCGCATGGCGAGCACCTGCAGCGAGACTGCGTCGGCGCAGAGTGCCGAGACCGCGGCGACGAAACGCCAGGCATCGTCGCCGACGCGCGCGAGACAGGCGCGGACCGGCAGCGGACGATCCGCGCCGGGCGCGGCGAGCGCGGCCTCGATCGCCGCCGCCTGCGCCGCGACATCGACGCCGCGCAGATCGCATTCGCGGCAGTGTGCGCCGACGTCGTCGGCGACGCGCAGCAGCGGCAGCGACAGGCCCGGCACGTCGAGCCAGACCGCGCGCAGCAGGTCCTGCTCGCGCACGAGTCGTGACCAGGCCGCGTGCGCCGCAGCGGCCTGCGCCGCACCGGACAGCGCCAGGTCGATGCGCCCGGCGAGAAAGCGCGCGTGCCGCCACAGGAATTCCTGTTGCGGTGCGAGTCGGTAGCCTTGAATCTGATTGCCTGCGTCCATTAATGATCCCGGTTGTTCAGTCGACGCTCGTCATGCCGCCCATCGCGACGAACAATCGCCGCTCGCCGGAATACGGATTGCGTCCATGCGCGGTCGACACGTTGTCGACCATCACCACGTCCCCGCGTTGCCAGGGGAACACGACTTCGAGAGCGCGGTAGGTGTCGAGGATGTGAGCCATGACCGCATCCTCGATGCGGCCGCCGTCGCCGAAACAGGCGTTGCGCGGCAGATCGTCCTCGGCATAGATCGCGCGCAGCGATTGCAGCGTCGCATCGTCGAGACAATACGGATGCCAGTGCTGGATCTGGTTGAACCAGCACGGTTCGCCGCTGCGCGGATGCGGTCCCGCCGCCGCGCACACGCTGCGCGTGCGCAGGTCGTCGGCGCCGGTCCATTCGAACTGCAGATCCTGCGCGCGACATTTCGCTTCGACTTCGGCACGCGCGTCCGTGCCGAAGACCTCGCGCCAATGGCGGCCGATGCCGGCGCGATAGTTGCGTACGTAGGTCACGCCGCGGCGCAGGAACTCGCCGCGCACGGCCGGATCGAGACGCCGATACACTTCGCGCGCATCGACCAGCGGCGTTTCGCCGCCCTGCCCCGCGGGCTCGGCGCAGGCGAACCAGATACGCTGCGGCCACTGCCGGTTGAACGTGTTCTCGTTGTGCCACAGCAATTTCTGCGCGGCCGGGTACGGCACCGGCCTGTAGACGCGGCTCGACACGTGCGGATGCTCGCCGTTGTCGGCATAGAGGTCATCGCAGAACACCGCGGCGAAGCGTTCGAGGCGCTCGGCGGTGTCGATCCCGAAACCGCGGCAGAGCAACGCGCCGTGTGTGGTCAGCAGTGTGTCGATGCGTTCGCGATGCGCCTGCGCCCAGCCGGCGAGGTCGACACCGGCCGCGGCCGGCGTCAGCACCAGCGGCAGCGCGCCATTCGCGCTCAGCGGCGCCATGGTCACGAGTTCCTGCACGGCGATCGTCACAGGGCTCGCCGCGGCGGAGCGCAGGCTCGCGAAACTCTTCTTCGCCGGGATTCCGGCGGGCGGTGCGGCAACATCGGGCGGATTCACGGTCAGCTCGTCCAGGCGGGCCTGCGGATGGGCGACGACCGCGGCCAGCAGTTGCCGGTAGTCCTCGGCAAACCCGCGTATCGTCGTTGCGTCGTAGAGATCGGTGGCATATTCGAACGCGCAGTCGAGCTGCGCGCCGCGCTGCTGCACGAATACGGTCAGGTCGCATTCCTTGGTCGATCCGCCGGCCTGGCCCAGCGCCTGCACCGTGACGTCGCCGAGATCGATGCGCCGCTCGCGCTGCGCCTGATAGGCGAACTTGATCTGGAACAGCGGATGATGCGCCGGCGAGCGGCGCGGCTGCACCGCGGCCACGACGCGCTCGAACGGCAATTCCTGATGTTCCTGCAGCTCGACGAGCTGCGCCTGCAGCGTCTCCACCACACTGTCGAAGCGCGGATTGCCGTCGAAGCGCGTGCGCAGCGCCGCCTGATTGACGAAGAACCCGACGAGCCCGCGCGTCGCGGCATGATGCCGATTCGCGACGTCGGTGCCCACGACGATGTCGTCCTGCTTCGCACGCCGGCGCAGCGCGAGCTTGAACGTCGCCAGCAGCAGTGCGAACGGCGTGCAGTTCAGGCGCAGCGAGAGCGCGCGCAGGTCCGCCGCGAGACGATCCGCGATGGCGCACTGTTCGATCGCGCCGGCGAAATTCGGCTGTTCGGGCCGCGGCCTGTCCGACGGCAGGGTCGACAAGGTCGGCGCGTCCTGCAGCCGGCGACGCCAGTACTCGAGCTCGGCGTCGAGCCGCACGCCGCGCAGCCATTGCTGCTGCCACAGCGCGTAGTCGGCGTATTGCAGCGGCAACGGCGGCAGCGGCGAACCGACACCGGCGCGGAACGCGCGGTACAGCGCCGAGAATTCGTCGATGAGCAATTCGACCGAACTGCCGTCGCAGACGATGTGATGAATCGCGAACAGCAGCCGATGCGAGCGCGCGCCGTCGCGCTGCAGCGCGACGCGCAGCAGCGGGCCGGCCGACAGATCGAAAGCGGCTCGGCCGAACGCGGCGGCCGTGGCCTCGCGCGCGGCGGCGTCCTCGGTGGTGACATCGACCAGCGGAATGTCGAGCGGCATCGCCGCATGTACCTGCTGCAGCGCCACGCCGTCGGCGCTCGTGAACGTCGTGCGCAGGACTTCGTGGCGCCGCACGATTTCGACGAATGCCGCGCGCACGGCATCGATGTCGAGATCGCCGTCGAGACGCAGCGTCGCCGGCATCACGTAGGCGGCGCTGCCGTGCACGCGGTCGAGCAGCCACAGGCGCTGCTGCGCCCAGGACTGCGCGACCTGCGCCGGGCGCTGCTGCGGCTGCGGGGACGCGCCGTCATCGCCGGCGATGACGGCCGCGTGGCTCGCGAGGTCGGCGAGTACCGGCGTGTCGAAGATCTGCCGCACCGATACGGCGAGACCGCGTTCGCGCAGCAGCGCGCTGAGGCGCACTGCGAGCAAGGAATGCCCGCCGAGTTCGAAGAACTGGTCGTG
>CAMLSI010000252.1 GCA_946482585.1 uncultured Lysobacteraceae bacterium | reverse complement strand
CTGCGCCATTTCTTCGAGGTACTCGATACGCGTCCCGCGATCGCGAGCGCCCCCGACGCCGTCGATCCCGGTCGCGTGCGCGGCGACGTCGAGTTCGACGACGTCGGCTTCAGCTATGCGGCCGACGACGGCGGATCCGTGCCGGCGGTGCGCAACCTGAGCTTCCGCGCGGCCGCAGGCAGCACGATCGCGCTCGTCGGCCCCACCGGCGCGGGCAAGACCACCGCGCTGAGCCTGCTCTATCGTGCGTACGATCCGCAGTCGGGCAGCATCCGCATCGACGGCCGCGATCTGCGCGCGCTCGATCTCGACGGGCTGCGTCGGAATATCGGCGTCGTGTTCCAGGAACCCGGTCTGTTCTATCGCTCGATCGCGGACAACCTTCGCATCGCCGATCCGCTGGCGACGCCGGCACAGATCGAAGCCGCTGCGCGCACAGCCGAGGCGCACGCGTTCATCAGCGCCAAGCCCGAAGGCTACGACACGCTCGTGGCCGAACGGGGCCGCTCGCTGTCCGGTGGCGAACGCCAGCGCCTCGCGATCGCGCGTGCGATGCTCAAGGATGCGCCGATCCTGATCCTCGACGAAGCGACGAGCGCGCTCGACAACGGCACCGAGGCGCGCATCCAGAAGGCGCTGAAGGAGCTGGCGCAGGGACGTACGACGTTCGTGATCGCGCACCGCCTGTCGACCGTGCGCAACGCCGATCTGATCCTCGTGATCGATCAGGGACGCCTCGTGGAGAGCGGACGCTTCGATGAACTCGTCGCGCGCGGCGGCCTGTTCGCCGAGCTCGCGGAGCAGGGCAAGTTCGCGCCGGATGCGGTCGAGGACAAGGGCGCGGAAGACATTCAGGAAGCGGCTTAGCGCACGATGCGGCGGCGCGCATGGGCGCGCCGCCAATGGTCACTCCAGCGCGGCGAGCAGCGCGGCGCGCGGCAGCTTGCCGGTTTCGGTGCGCGGCAACGTATCCACTTTGCGCAAGGGGCGGGGCAGGAACGCCGGGTCGGTCGCCGTGCGCAGCGCGCCGAGAATGGCGGCTTCGCAAAGGTCGGGGGCGACCACGAGGGCAGCGAGGCGTTGCACGCCGCACGGATCACTGTCGCGCTGGAAGATCACGCCGTCGACGACGCCGTCGATCGCCAGCAGGCGGCGGTTCAAGTCGGCGAGCGAGGCGCGTTTGCCGGCGATTTCGAGCAGGTCCGAATTGCGCCCGCGCAACCGGAAACGACGATCGGGCAGCAACTCGACGATGTCCTGCAACGTCACCGGCATTTCGAACCAGTCGGCGGTGACGAGCGTGCCGTCGGGCTGAGGCCGCAGGCTCACGCCGGCGTAGTGCAGCCAGTCTTCCTGCTGCGCGCTGCGGCGGTGCGCGATCACGCAGGTTTCGGTGGAGCCGAACACTTCGACGACCGTCGTGCGGAAACGCGTTTCGGCGACGGCGGCGAGCTCGCGGCAGAGTGGCGCGGTCGCGCAGACGATGCCGGCGAGGTCGGGCAGATCGATGGCCGACTGCACGAGCGCGCGCAGGTGCACCGGTGTGGTCACGAGCAATCGCGGCGCCGGCAGCGCCGCGAGCGCCGCGGCGATATCCGCCGGCATCAGCGGCCTGGCCGCATCGACGCCGACATCGGCGAGCAGCGGCAGCAGCACCGACATTTCCATGCCGTACATGTGTTGAGGCGGCACGGTCGCGACGAGACTCAGCGCCGCGCCGGCGGCCTGCTCGCCGAGCAGCGCGGCGTTCAGCGCCGTGCTCGCGCAGAAACTGCGCCAGGTTTTCGGATTGGGCTTGGGTGAGCCGGTCGACCCCGAGGTGTAGCCGATTGCGACGATGTGATCGCCGGGCAGCTGCGGCACGGCGACATCGTCGGGGACGCGAAGCGTGCCGAGCGCCGGCAATTGCCACAGCTGCGGCGGCGCGGCGTCGAGAACCCGGTCGCTGATCGCATAGCAGCCCGGATGCGCGTCCATGACGTCGTCGACCGCCTGCCGCGCACGCGACGGCGGCAGCAGGTTGGTCTGGCCGGCGACGGCGACGGCCGCGAAGGCGACGAGAAAGTGATAGCGGTCTTCGCACAGATTGACCGCGGCATTCGCGCGCGGCAGCTGTGCGGCGACCGCGGCGACATGACCCAGGAACTCCGCCTGGCTCACCGGCCGGCCGTGCAGCCAAGCCACGATGCGCGAGTGCGAACCCAAGATCAGCGGCAGGCCGACGGCGACCGATCGCGCTCCCTGAATGACTGCAGACATAGCCCCCCGGCCTCAATGTCGTACGAATTCCCCGCTGATAGCGTCGCGGATCGCAGTCGGGCGCTCAAGCCCCCCGACCGGGGCGTCGACGATCGCGTCGAGCTCGTCGCCGAATACAGTACGTAATTCGGCGGCGGTTCTTGCGGGCGGCTCGCCGTGGCGGTTCGCGCTCGTGGAAACCAGAGCGCCGCCGAATGCGCGGCACAGCGCTGCGGCGGGCTCATGCGCGGTCACGCGTAGCGCGATGCCTGCATGTCCGCCCGCGATCCACGGCGGCACCAGCGCCGAGCGCGGCAGTATCCAGGTACTGGGACCGGGCCAACTGTCGCATACACGCGCAAGCGCTTCGGCCGGGATCTGGTCCAGCGCGATGTAGCGCGCGACCTGAGCGAAATCGGCCGCGATCAACAGTACGCCCTGCTGCGGCGGCCGGCGCTTGAGCGCGAACAACCGCGTCAACGCGGGTTCGACGTGCGGGTCGCAGCCAAGGCCGTAGACGGCCTCGGTCGGATACGCGACGACACCGCCGCGACGCAGTGCCGCGGCGGCGGTTCCGATGGCGTTGGAATCCATGCGCCGCGCGCTCAGGACGCCGTTTTCTTGGCCGCGGTTTTCTTCGCGGCCGTCTTCTTCGCGGGAGCCTTCTTGGTCGCGGTCTTCTTCGCCGTCGCCTTCTTCGCGGCCGGCTTGGCTTCGGCACGCTTGCCTGCCGCTGCCTTCGGTTCGGCCTTGGCTTTTGCCTTGCCCTTGCCGAAACGCCCGCCGCGCGCAGGTTTGTCCGGTGCGGCGGCCAGCAGTTCGATGCATTCCGCCTCGGTCAGCGATTCGGGTTCGCGATCCTTCGGAATGCGGCCGTTCTTCGCGCCATCCGTGATGTAGGGGCCGTAGCGGCCGCGCAGCACCTGGATGGCGCCGTCCTGGAAACTCTTGATCAGCCGGTTGGCGGCGGCTTCCGCCTTTTCGTGCAGCAACTGCACGGCGCGCGGGAGTTCAATCGTATACGGATCGTCCTCGGCCTTGAGCGAGGCGTAGGTCGAGCCGTGTTTCACGAAAGGACCGAAGCGGCCGACGCCGACGGTGATCTCGGTGCCGTCCGGGTGCTGGCCCAGATTGCGCGGCAGCTTGAACAACTCCAGCGCCTCGGGCAGCGTGATCGTGTGGATGCTCTGGTTCGCGCGCAGGCTCGCGAAGCGCGGCTTGTCCTCGTCTTCCTTGGTGCCGATCTGCGCGAACGGCCCGAAACGGCCGAGACGCACCGAGACCGGCTTGCCGCTGGCGGGGTCGTCGCCGAGCACGCGCGCGCCGGTCGCCTCGGAGCGGTCGACGGTTTCGTTCTTTTCTTCGACGAGTTCCTTGAACGGCGACCAGAAGCGCTGCATCAGCGGCACCCAGTCCTCCTCGCCGCGGCTGACCGCGTCGAGCTCGTCTTCGAGCTTCGCGGTGAAGTCGTAGTCGACGTAGCGCGTGAAATGCCCGCTGAGGAACTTGCTGACCGCGCGGCCGACGTCGGTCGGGCGGAAGCGGCGCGCGTCGAGCGTGACGTATTCGCGCGAGAGCAGCGTCTGGATGATGCTCGCGTAGGTCGACGGACGGCCGATGCCGAATTCCTCGAGCGCCTTGACGAGGCTCGCTTCGGAATAGCGCGGCGGCGGCTCGGTGAAATGCTGTTCGGCGAGGATGGCCGACAGCGGCACGATGTCGCCGACTTTCATCAGCGGCAGCTTGCGGCCCTCGTCGTCGTCCTCGGCGGCCTTCTGGTCCTTGCCTTCCTCGTAGACGGCGAGAAAGCCCGCGTCGACGACCGTGGTTCCGCTCGCGCGGAATGCCGAATCCTCGCCGCAGGCGAGATCGACCGACACGGTGTTGAGCGTCGCATGCTGCATCTGGCAGGCGACCGTGCGCTTCCAGATCAGATCGTAGAGCTTGCGCTGCTCGTCGCTGAGCGCGCTGGCGATGCTGGACGGACGGCGCATGGCCGCGGTCGGGCGGATCGCTTCGTGCGCTTCCTGCGCGTTCTTGGATTTGGTCTTGTAGACGTTCGGCGCCTCGGGCAACGCCTTCGCGCCGTAGTCGCGCCGGATCACGTCGCGCAGTTCGGCGATGGCGTCGTCGGACAGACTGGTCGAGTCCGTACGCATATAGGTGATGAGACCGACGACGCCTTCGTCGCCGATGGCGATGCCTTCGTACAGTTGCTGCGCCAGACGCATCGTGCGGCTCGTCGTGAAGCCGAGCTTGCGCGCGGCCTCCTGTTGCAGGGTCGAGGTCGTGAACGGCGCGGCCGGACGGCGCTTGCGTTCGCGCGACTGCACGTCGGCGACGGCGAGCTGACCGCCGCGCCAGGACGGCTGGTCGGTGTCGAACGGCGTGTCGCTGCCGGCGATGCGGGTGGCGCCTGCGGCGGCGTAGAGCGACTCGCGCGCGGCATAGGCGGCGCCGGCCTCGGTCAGGTCGAACTGCTCGAATTTCTTGCCGGCGAGCCGCAGCAGGCGCGCGCGGAACGGCGTCGTCGCATGGGCGAGTTCGGCGTCCATGCTCCAGTATTCGCGCGCTTTGAACGCTTCGATTTCTTCTTCGCGCTCGACGATCATGCGCAGCGCCGGCGACTGGACGCGGCCCGCCGACAGACCGCGCTGCACCTTGCGCCAGAGTACCGGCGACAGGTTGAAACCGACGAGGTAGTCGAGGGCGCGGCGCGCCTGCTGCGCGTTCACGAGATCGAGCGAGAGTTCTCGCGGATGGTCGACCGCGTCCTTGATCGCCTTCGGCGTGATTTCCGAGAACACCACGCGGTGCACGTCCTTGCCCTTGAGCAGGCCCCGCTCGCGCAGGATTTCGCTGATGTGCCAGCTGATCGCCTCGCCTTCGCGATCCAAGTCGGTCGCGAGATAGAGCGCGTCGGCCTTGGCCGCGGCCTTGGCGATCGCATCGACATGCTTTTCGTTCTTGTCGATGACGGCGTACTGCATCGCGAACTGCTGATCGGGATTGACCGCGCCCTCCTTGGGAACGAGATCGCGCACATGGCCGTAGGAAGCGAGGACCGTGAAGTCCTTGCCGAGGTACTTGTTGATCGTCTTGGCCTTGGCCGGCGATTCGACGATGAGTAGGTTCTTGGCCATTGCGGGTGGCGCGTCCTCTGCGCGGGCTGCCGGCAATCCGGCAACCGCTGGGTCGATTGCATGGGGGTGGACGGCGCGGAGCGGCGTCCTCTTTTTCATCCTGCACACAGGCCGCTCGGTGCTGTCAAGCCAATCTGAATGACAGCGCGGCGCGATCCGGTGCGGGGATCGGTCGCTTCAAAGCCGTTGGTAGCGTCCTCCGCCGACACTGGTGACGTCGCCGTCGAGTTCAAGCAGCAGGAGCATCGAAGACAGCGCCGGAACGCCGAAACCGGTCCGCGCGGCGAGCTCGTCCAGGCCTATCGGATCGTATCCGAGCGCGGCGAGAACGCAGGCGTACTCCGCATCGCGCGATGCGGCAGGTGCCGCACCGGCCGGTGTTTCCGGCGTGGCCGGCGACGTCAGGGCGGCCAGTCGCTCGCGCAGGCGGTCGCCGAGCGCGCGTGCGAGCGGAGCGAGCTCGTCGACGATCTCGGTCGCGGTCTCGACGAGCCGCGCACCCTGGCGGATCAGCTGATGGCAGCCGCGCGCGAGCGGGTTGTGGATGGAACCGGGCAGGGCGAACACCTCGCGCCCTTGCTCGCCGGCGAGCCGGGCGGTGATCAGCGAACCGGACTGGACGCCGGCCTCGACCACCAGCACGCCGAGGGAAAGTCCTGCGATCACGCGATTGCGGCGCGGAAAGTGCGTCGGCCGCGCCTCGGTGCCCGGCGGAAACTCCGTGACGAGCACGCCCGCCTCGGCGATGCGCGCGGCGAGCGCGGCATGACGGCGCGGATAGACGAGGTCCGGTCCCGTGCCCATGACCGCCACCGTCGCTCCGCCGGCGTCCAGTGCGGCCGCATGCGCCGCGCCGTCGACGCCTTCGGCGAGACCGCTGGTCACGACGAAACCGGCCGTGGCCAGGTGCGCGGCGAAGCTGCGCGCGTTGGCGAGCCCGCCGGCGGTCGCGCTGCGGGCGCCGACGATCGCGATCTGCGGCCGCCAGAGCAGGCTGAGGTCGCCGCTCGCGAACAGCGCGGCCGGCGCGGCGCCGGCTTCGCGCAGCAGTGCGGGGTAGTCGGCGTCGTCCCAGGTCAGCAGACACCGGCCGTCGCCCGCGAGCCAGGCGAGGTCCGCGGCAATGCAGGCGCGATCCGGCGCGCGCAGCCACGACAGCGTTGCTTCGCCGAGCGCGAATTCGCGCCGCAGACGTTCGAGATCGGCTAGTGCGGCCGCGGCTCCGCCGGCCCGCGTGACGAGGCTGCGCAGGCCGGCCGCACCGAGCCCCGGAGCGCGCAGCAAGATCAGCCAGGCTTCGGTTTCCGCGGTGTCGCGCTGGTCGGCAGTCATGCGGCGAGTATAGGAACGGAAACGAAAAAGGCGCCGGCTCTCGCCGGCGCCTGAGGTTCGGATTCGGCTGGCGGACGAGTCGGATTAATCCGAGTACGTCCGTGCGACGGGCGTCATTCCGGTGCGGTCAGCACGTCGTTCAGGTGCACCGGACGCAGGCCGTCCATGACGAGGCCATAGCTCACGCGATCGAACGTGCGGAAGATCATCACGTGGCCGACGTACTCGGACGGCAGGGTGACCTTCGAGTCGTTCGGGTTGAAGAAATTGCGAGCGCCGCCCTCGGGATACTTGTGCTGGTCGGTGACGCGTTCGCCCGGGTGATAGATCGAGAAGGTGTGGCCGTTCTCGATGCCGTCGGCTGCACCGCGCGACAGCGCGACGACCTGCTTCGGACCCACGGCATTGAGCGCGTCGGTGAAAGCGAGCACTTCGAAGCTCGTCGGCACGCTCTTGGGGGCATGCGGGAAGTATTCCGAATCGTACGGGCGATCCTCGATCGGCATGATCAGGTCGCCGGCGCGGATCTCGTAGTCCGAATACGTAATGAGCACGGAACTCGGGTCGCCGGTGCGCGTGATCTGCGCATTGGCGAGGACCTGCACTTCGTAGCCGAGCACGCTCGAATTCCGGCCGAACAGATTCTTCACGGGATTGGGGTGCCACAACATCTTGTTCTGGCCGTGCTGCGTGTCGAGCGTGCGCACGTGAGTGGTCGGCGGATCGCCGTCCCTCTTGCCCTCGGTCGAGTAGTACAGGTGCGTCGGGCGTACGATCACGAAGGAGTCGCCGGCTTTCCCGTCGAGACCCCGCACGTAGGCGAGGTTGCCGTTCACCGCGCGCAGCTTGTTCTCTTCGACCGCGACGATGTACGGCAGGCTCTTGAACGTCTTCT
>CAMLSI010000251.1 GCA_946482585.1 uncultured Lysobacteraceae bacterium | reverse complement strand
GGCCAGCCGCGCACGACGGCGAGATAGTCCTTGCCGACGCTGCGTTCCATGAGCTGGCGACCGAGTTCCGCGGCGATCTCGCGCGATTTCGCGACGAGCAGCACGCCGCTCGTCGCGCGGTCGAGACGATGCGCGAGATAGAGCGTGCCCTCGACCTGCGCGCGCAGCCGGTCGATGACGTAGTCGTCGTCGGCACCGACGAGATTGCTGCGGTGCACGGCGAGTCCGGGCGGCTTGTCGACGACGACGAGGGCGTCGTCCTGGTAGAGCAGGGTCAGCGACATGGCCGATCGGGCGCGTTCAGTCGGCGGCCGGCACGCGCATTTCGGCGAGCAGCCAGTGCGCGGGATACACCTTGTCCATGAGCCAGCGCAGATAGCGCAGGTCGACGTGCACCGCGCGCTTGTAACGCGGATCGAACCACCAGCTCGCGCTGACCGATTCCCAGTTGCTGTCGAAATTCAGACCGATCAGTTCTCCGCGCGCATTGAGCACCGGCGAGCCGGAGTTGCCGCCGGTCGTGTCGAGATTGGTCAGGAAATTCACGGTCTGGGTGCGCAGCGCCGGATCGGCGGTGATGCCGAAGTCGCCCTTCGCGATCGCGGCGAGCAACGGTGCCGGCGCATCGAACGGATCCTTTCCGGTGTGTTTCTCGACGATGCCGGCGACGGTCGTGACCGGGCGATAGTCGACGCCGTCGCGCGGGCTGAAACCGCTGACGCGGCCGTAGCTCACGCGCAGGGTCTGGTTCGCATCGGGGAACAGCGGCTTGCGCTGCTCGCGGTACCAGCGCTTGAGCGCCGCCATGTAGGCCGGACGCAGACGCAGCAGCTCGCCGTCGCGCTGCTTGCGTTGCTGCTCGACACGCAGCAGCGCGGGCTGGATGTTCGCCGCGAGCGCAAGCAGCGCATCCGTGTTCGCGCGCACGCTCGCCGGCTCGGCGCCGAGCTGGGCCAGACGGAATGCTTCGTCCCCGAGCCGGGTTTCGGCGTAGACGCGAGCGAGCGTGGATCGTGCCGTCTCGGCGTCGGCGCCGAAGGCCGCGTCGAATTCCGGCAGGCGCTGCGCCGCCGGCAGCGCACGGTAGCGCCGCAGCAGTTCGACCAGCAGGGCCTGCTCCATGCCGCCGGCATAGCGGCGCTGCACCTGCTTGAGCTGCGCTTCGATGAGGTTCTCGTCGCGCTGCTGATAACCCGCTTCGCGCTCGGCGTCGGGCTTGCCGCGCTCCAGCGCGAGGCGCTGCAGCGTGTTCGCGGCGCGCAGCAGCTGGGTCTGGTTGAGGAGGAGGGTGAGGATCAGGTCGCGTTCGCGCGTCGCCGAGGCCTGCCGCAGCTGCGCTTCGACGCCGGCGATGCGTTCCAGTGTCGCCGCGCTGTCGAGGCAGCGCTCGCCCTTGGCGCAGCGTCCGTCGGTTCTGCCGTCGTGACGCAGCCACGCGAGCATGGCCTGCTCGGCGTCGGCGCGCTTGCGTCTGGCATCGCTGCGCAACAGCCCGGCGAGCTCGCCGCTGAAACGCTTGCTGCTGTTCTTCAGGCTCGCGAGCTGGCTCGCGTACTTCACCGCCGCGTCTTTGTCGCGCTCGCCTTCGTCCTGGATCAGCGCGATCAGTGCATCGAGCGCATCCACGTTCGCGGCGAGTCCCCAGTCGATGCGCTCGGCGAACTCGCTCGCGAGACGATGGCGGTAGGTGATGCCCGGATAGCCCGCGAGCATCGCGAAATCGCCGTCCTTCGGACCGTCGCGGCTGACCTGCAGGTGTCCCGCCGGACGGTACGGACGGTTCGCCGCATCGTAGTCGGCCGGCTGGCCGTCCGCGCCGACGTAGGCGCGCAGCAGGGTAAAATCGCCGCTGTGGCGCGGCCACATGAAATTGTCGATTTCGTCGCCGTACTTGCCGATCGCGCCCGGCGGCGCGTAGACGAGCCGCACGTCGCGCAATTCGAGCTGCTGGATGCGATAGAACTCGGCGCCGTAGTCCATGTTCGCGACGCTGCAGCGCCGGCCCTTCTGCGCTTCGCATTCCGCGACGATGGCCTTGCTCGCCGCATCGATCGCGTCGAAGTACGCGAGGCCCTTCTTGCCGGCGGCGGCGTCGAGCACGCGATCGGTCACGCGGTCGAAGCGCTCGGTCACGAGCACGCGGAAATCGGGACTGCCGCGCAGCTCGCCGGCCTGATCGGCGGCGGCGAAACCCTGGTCGAGCAGATTGCGTTCGGGCTTGCTGTTGTACTGGATCACGCCGTAGGCGACGTGATGATTGGTCACGAGCAGGCCCTGATCCGACACGAACGCGCCGGTGCCGCCGCCGGCCTTGACCACGGCGTTCAGCGGCGCGGCGGTCAGGTCGGCCAGTGCCGCCGGATCGCCTTCGAAACCGGCTGCGCGCAACTGCGGCGCGAGTTCCGGCAACTGATTGGCCATCCACATGCCTTCGTCGGCAATGGCAGGCAGAGACAGCAGCAGACCGAGAGCGGCGGCGAGACGACGGCGCGACACGGGCATGGCGGGTTCCGGAGGCTGGGCGGTCCGCAACCATAGCAATCCGCGGCACGGCGCCGGTAGTGCGCGTCGGCACGGGTGCCCGCGCGCGCGCCGGCGTTACAGCGTCACGGCACTGCCGTCCGGCCAGCGCATCGCGGGCAGCAGTCGCACGGCGCTCTGCAGGTCGCCGCGTTCGAGCGACGCGACGAACGCGTGGCCGTCGCCGAGCGCCAGGAGCCGCGTCCGCGCGATGGCCCAGGCGCGGTCCGGCGTTTCGCTGCCGTCGAGATAGCCGGCCGCGAGCCGGCGCACGATCGGTGCGTAACGCGTCGCGACATCGACGCGCGCCGTCATCGGGCCCGCGGACACGATCTGCGCGTCGGCCGTTGCTGTCGTCGCCGGCACGACCGGTGTCGTCGTCGTCCAGCTGCCGATGGCCGCGGCCAGCGCGACGGTTGCGGTGGCATAGAGCAGGGACAGGTTCATGGCGATGTCCGGTCGTGGTCGAAGGATGTCCTGGCATACGCGGTACGGCCGGCGCAGGGATCATGGCGTCGGCGGCCGGTGTGTCGCCGTACACCGGACAACTGACTCAAAGTAAACAATGATAAATAGCTGCAGCGCATGCTGACGGCGGGAGTCGATGCGGCGGGGTTTCACGCTGCGGCAAACGGGAAGAGCGGACCGAGGCCCGCCCTTCCCGCGGCTTCGCGTTGTGCGTCGAGCGCGTTACGGTGTCACGGGACTGCCGTCGGGCCAGCGCAGGGTCGGCAGCACGGTCACCGCCGTCGCGAAATCGCCGCGATCCAGCGCCGCGACGAAGCTGCGGCCGTTACCGAGCGTCAGCAGTTCCTGCCGCGCGATCGCCCAGGCGCGTTCCGGCGATTCGCCGTTCTCGAGATAACTCCCGGCCATGCGGCGCACCAGCGGCTCATAGCGCTTGGCGATGTCGAGCCAGGCCGGCGTCGGCTCGCCGGCGCGCGGAATCTGCTTGCCGCCGCCGATCGGCGGCGGGGCGGTCGACGCGGTCAGCAGCGCATGGATGTCGTTGGTCAGGCCCTTGCGCGTGCCGCTCTGGTTGCAGAGGAACGCCACGCCCCAGCTGCCGCCCTGGTCGTTCGGCCAGATCTTCATGTCCGAGGTATAGCCTGCGATGTTGCCGCCCTTGCCGAACCAGCTGCCCTGCTGGGCGGAACCGAGTTCGAGACCCAGGCCGAGCCGCAGCGAGCCCGAATTGGCGTAGTAGGTGCGCATCGTCGCGTCGATCGTGGCTTTCGGAATCACGGCGTCGCTCTGCAGGATCAGCATGAGCCGCGCGACGTCGCCGATCGTCATCGACCAGCCGCCGGCCGGGCCTTCCCAGCCCCAGCCGCCCCCGCTGTGGTAGTTCGAGACCACGCCGTTGCTGTCGTAGCCGGTCGCATGGTTCTTGATGTCGCCGGCGCGGAAACCGGTATTGAGGCAGGCGCTGATCATCGTCGGCTCGCTGGCCGAAGTGCCACGCGCGACCCTGTTCCAGATGTAGTTTTCGTAGCCGCGCGCCTTCAGCGGAATGTCGGCTCCGCGGCTGCGCTGATCGACGAGCGCACCGGCGATGCTGTAGCCGGTATTGGAGTACAGCGCGGTCGTGTTCGGCGCGGCAGGCTGGTTCGCGTCGTTGTTGCCGTAGCCCGGGAACACGAGACGCGGCCGCAGCGACGGCCACTCGATGCCCATGCCGGCATAGAACGCGTTGATCTCGTCCAGCGTATTGAACGGGCCGTCGAAGCTCGGATCTCCGGCGAGGCCGGCCTTGTGGATCAGCAACTGCTTCAGCGTGAAGTCGCCGTTGGCCAGCGGCGGCTCGCCGAGCGCGGCGTAGACCGGGCTGTCGAGCGTGAGTTCGGTGTCCATCTCCAGCCTCAGAGCGCCCAGCGCGGTCAGGGTCTTGGAGATCGATCCGATCGCCGCCGGCGTCGCGATCGTGAACGGGCGATCGTCGTCGATGTCGGCGAGGCCGTAGCCGCGCAGCAGCGCGATGCGGTCGTTGCGCGTGATGCCGATGGCGCAGCCCGCGATGTCGGTCGCGGGCGCGGCCAGATAGTCCTCCACGAGCGCGTCGATCTGCGCGATCGTGGCCGGGCTCAGGCCGCCCTCGTTCTCGGGCAGGTTCGCGTACTTCGCGTCCTTCACTTCGATCAGGTCGATGTTGACGTCGCTGCACTGATCGACGCCGCTATCGACCGGCGCGCAGGCGGAAAGGCCCAGGGCGAGCGCGGCAGCGCTCGCGCCGTACAAAAGGGAGAAACGCATGAATCACCTCTGCGATGCCGAGTGAAGGCGGGATGCCCACTTCTGCTCGACACATACGACGCAGTCGCCGCGCGGAGATCACGCGCAGGCCGTTCGATGGAGAAACCGGCGTTCGCCCGCTTCTCCGCATCCCGCTAGGGCACGCCGGGAAAACTCTCGACGTAGCGAATCGTGAAATCCGGGAAGCTTTCCACGAGCTGGATCTTGTAGTCGGGAAAGCTGTCGACGATCTGCCACTCGCCGGCGTCGTCGGGAAAACTCTCGACGATCTTTACGTGCAGGTCGGCGAAGCTCTCGACGACCTTGACCTTGTAGTCCGGAAAGCTCGTGACGAACTGGATCTTGCCCCGGATGCGCGCGAGGTCCGGTTTGTCGTCGCCGGCGGTCGCGGTCAGCGACGCCGCCACCAGCACCAGCGCGAACAGGCGTTGCATGGTCGTCTCCGGGCGAGGTCGGGACGGCGAGCCTAGGCGAGATTCGCACACGCCGCCACGGCAGACAGGACGCCGCGCTATCCCATTCGTCACCCTTGCGGCGGTGCGGCGCCACCCCACGTTGTCGCGAGGGAGGGGCGTGGGCGGCGCGGCCGACAAGCATCGGTCGCGCAGGATCGCCTACACTTCGACCGTGAATGCGCCGGCAATGGGGAGATTGCGTTGAGCCGATTCATGCGTGCTTTGCAGAAGGCGGGTCTCGTCGAGCTCGACGAAAACGCCGAACCCGTCGCGGTCGACATGCCCGCCGAAGCGGAGCCGGCGCCGCAGGTCGTCATGGACCATGCGCGTGAACCGGCCGCCGAACCCGTCGCCGCGCCCATTGCCGTACCGGAGGGTCCGATCGCCGAGCAGCGTCCGTTCGAGGCGATCTACAGCGATCAGTCGGTGCCTGCCTCGGCGTTCACTGCCGAAAAACTGCTCAAGATTCTCGACGGCCTCGCCGCGCTCGATCCGGCCGCACGCATCGCCGCCGTGCGCGCGCTCGATGCGGCCGACGACGCCTGGACCGTCGACGACGCGCTGCTCGATGCCGAGCGCAAGACGCGCGCGCTCGGCCAGGCGCGCAGCCAGCTCGAAGCCCAGGCGCGCGCCGCGCTGGAAAAGGCACGCAACGACATTGCTGAACGCGACCAGCGCCAGCAGGACGCCGTCGGCGGCATCCGCAAGCAGATCGCCGATCTCGAAGCCCTGCTCGAACGTGAAGTCGCGCGCGCGACCGAAGAAAAGGCCGCATTCGAAAACGCGGCGCGGTCGACCAAGGAAGCCTGCCTGCGCGAAGTCGCGCGGCTCGACGCCGAAGCCGACCGCCTCAAGCGCCTGGCCGCGACGTTCGGCGCCGCCCCCGCGGCCGCTGCGCAGACGCCCTGATACAACCCTGCAACGGAGCCACCATGGCCAAGATGACCCCGCTCGCCAAAGGTCTGGTAACCCTCATCATTCTCGGCGGCACTGCCGCTGCCGCCTGGCATCTGGGCCTCAAGGAGATCGTCCAGGGCAAGGCCGGTCAGCCGGGCGCACCGGCATCGCCGGGCGCGCCGACGACCGCGAGCACCAAGTCGCCCGATGCGACGCCCGCGGCGCCGACGAGCACGGCCAAGCCGACGACCGCTCCCGCGGCCGGCGGCCCGCTCGGCAGCGCCGGCAATCCGTTGAAGGTCAGCATCGTGAGCTTCCACGGCTATGCGCCGGCGCTGCTCGCCAACGGCAAGGCGCTGAAGACCCAGGCGGGTTCGCTGTTCGCGCAGAACGGCGTCAACGTCGAGTTCGTGATCCAGGACGACATCCCGACCTTGTCGACGATCTTCGAATCCAAGACCGCGCATTGCGCCTGGCGCACCTCCGATTTCTGGGCGCAGGAACAGCCGAACCTGCGCAACGCCGGCCTCGACGGCCGCGCGCTCATGGCGGTCGACAACACGCAGGGCGGCGACGCGATCATCGCGCGCAACCCGCAGATCACGCGCGTCGAGGACCTCGCCGACCACAGCATCGCGCTGCTGCAGTTCACGCCGTCGGACGGCATGACGATCGACGCGATCGAGAATTCGAGCCTGACCGCGCGCAAGAAGCAGTCGGTGCGCTACGTCTACATCAACGCCGAGGAAGGCACGGCCGGCGTGCGCGCCGCGCTGGAGAGCGGCAACGTCGACGCGGCCGCGCTGTGGGATCCGGACCTGTCGCTCGCGCTCAAGAACATTCCGGGCGCGCACGTCGTCTATTCGACCAAGACCGCGACCAACCTGATCTACGACGTCATCGTCTGCGACAACCGCGTGCTGTCCGAGCCGGCCAACGAGGCTGCGTTCCAGGGCTTCGTCGGCGGCTGGATGGCCGGCGTCGAGGCTGCCCGCAAGGCGCCGGACGAGGCAGTCGACGCGCTGGTGCGCACGGAAGAGTTCTTCGCGCTGCTCGCAAAGGACCAGGGACGCGGCTTCGTCAAAGGCCTGTTCGACAATCTCGTCTGGACCGGCCTCGAAGACAACGCGCGCATCTTCGGCCTGGTCGGCGGCACGAATCACTACGATCGCGTCTATCGCCGCTTCGACGGCATCTACCGCAAGGCGGGTGCGCTCGCGAATCCGAATTCGCCGGTGATCGCACCGCAGGATTCGGTCGACCTGCGCTACATCCGCAATCTGCTCGCGAAGAGCCAGGCCGCGCAGCAAGCCGCAGCCAAGCCCGAGTTCACGTTCACCGAGCAGGAGCGCCAGCAGGTCGCCAAGCAGGAGCCGACCGTGACCAAGCCGGTCATCGTGAGCTTCGCGAGCGGCTCGTCGGAACTCACCAAGCGCGCCCAGAAGACCATCGACGACGAAATGGTGCCGTTCATCGAGAACAACGGCTCGGCC
>CAMLSI010000250.1 GCA_946482585.1 uncultured Lysobacteraceae bacterium | reverse complement strand
CAGCACGTGCACGACCTGCTCGGCCGCGACGCCCTCGGGCAGCCGCACGCCGAAACCGTCGGGCGGGGCGGCGCCGTCCATTTCCTGCTGATACAGCGCGCGGCCTTCGGCACTGTCGATAGCGCCATCCACTTCCGCCAACGAGGACACGAGACGGCCCGCAGGCTCCGCAGGACGCGCTAGCGGCGACACGGAGGCCAGTGCCACGGCAGCAGCGAACAACAGCGAGGACATCAGGTTCGGCATGGAAATCGGCAGTGGGGATCCGCGTGCAGTAGACGCGATGTACGTGGCAAAACCCTGGCACGAGGCGGGACGGACGATAGCGCCGGTTCGGCGTGCGGTGGCCTTTGATCGCGCAGCGGCGAGCTGGCGCCCGTCGCCGGCAAACTAGCGCGTTCGCATCTGCCGGAAAGTGGGTGTCCCCATCCGATGTGTGGGGGCGTCGCCCGCTCAACCGCCTCGCCCCTCCGCAACCAGCATCTCGATCAACGCCCGCGTCGTCGCCGATTGGCTGCGGTGCGGCGCATAGACGAGCGAGAACGGCCGCGTGCGGCCGCGCAGGTGGGGCAGCAGTTCCACCAATGCGCCGCGCTCGATGGGGTCGCGCACGATGAAGTCATAGCTTTGGCAGATACCCACGCCGTGCACGGCGAGCGACACGACGCCGAGCACGTCGTCGGACACATGGACGGCCGGCGCGGCGGGCCAGTCGATGTCCTCGCCGCGCTCGTTGAACAGCCAGGGCGCGATGCGGCCGGTGCTCGGCATCACGAACGGCAGGCAGGCGTGATGCTGCAGATCGTCCAGCGTCGCCGGCGTTCCCGCGCGACGCAGATAGTCCGGCGACGCCACCAGACATAGCGAGGCGTCTTCCAGCCGGCGCGCGACCAGACCGCTGTCGGGAAGATGGCCCAGGCGGATGGCCAGATCGAAACCTTCGGCGACCAGATCCACGTTGCGGTTGGTGATGTTCAGTTCGATGTGCACGCCGGGATGCTGGCGCGTGAACCGCGCGAGCAGCGGCGGCAGGCGATAGTGACCGTAGGTCGTCGGCACGCTGATCCGCACGCGCCCCATGAGATCGCCGTCCGCTCCCTGGACGTCGCGCTCGGCCTCGTCGAGCAGGGCGAACGCGGTCCGGACCCGGTCGAAGTAGCCCCTGCCCGTGTCGGTCAATCCGAGCCGGCGGGTCGTGCGACGCAACAGCTGGTTCCCCAGCCGCGCCTCCAGCCGCGCCACCGCCCGGCTCAGCACCGACGGCGTCGTCGACAGCGCCACGGCGGCGGCCGTGAACGACCCACGCTCGACGACGGCCAGAAACGCTTCGACATCGTTCAAGTAATCGAATTGACGGGTCATCTTGTCGTTCCGAGAACAAATGAATGTTTCCGCACGCAGTTTATCGCCAGCGACGCGTCCAATAACGTGCGTCGCCGTGACATCCCCTCGGAGAACCCCATGAAACCGCTAGTCCGCCGTCTGTTGCTGATGCTGACGGCGATCACCGCCCCCGTGCTCGCCAGCCCGCCCCTCTCCCCGTCCCCGAAAGGTACCGACACCATGACCGCACCCATCGCCCATGCCGACCGCAAGCCCGTCCTGTTCGTCCTCACCAGCCACGGCACGAAAGGCAGCACGGGCCAGACCACCGGCTACTACCTCGGCGAAGTCACGCATCCACTGGAGGAACTGGAGAAGGCCGGCATCCCGGTCGCCTTCGCCTCGATCCAGGGCGGCGAGCCGCCCGTCGACGGCCTGGACCTCACCGACGCCGTCAACGCGCGCTACTGGAACGACCCGAAATTCCGCGACGCGGTGAAAACCACGCAGCGACTCGGCGATGTCGATCCGTCGCACTATTCCGGCATCTTCTTCGCCGGCGGCCACGGCGCCGTGTGGGACTTCCCCACCAGCGACGCCGTACAGCGCACGACGCGCGCGATCTACGAAGCCGGCGGCGTGGTCGGCGCCGTCTGCCACGGCCCCGCCGCGCTGGTCAACGTGACGCTGAGCGACGGCAGCTATCTCGTCGCCGGCAAGCGCGTCAGCGCGTTCACCGACGACGAGGAACGCGCGGTCAAACTCGAAAACATCGTGCCGTTCCTGCTGGCCAGCACGCTCGTGCAACGCGGCGCGAAACACGAGGCCGCGCCGAACTGGACCGCGAAGGTGGTGGTGGATGGACGCCTCGTCACCGGACAGAACCCGCAGTCGGCGGCCGGCGTGGGCGCTGCGCTGCGTGAGCTGCTGGCGGGTGCGGCGGCGCGCCAGTAGTTTTGGTTTGGCGCAAAGCGATAGGCAGTCGCCGGGATACCGGCGACTGCCGCGATCACCGCGCGCCGCCGACGCGGCGACTACGGCTTCGTGCACCGCCGCGCCGGCTGCACACAGGGCGATTCGTCACAATCGATGCGTGAGATGAGAACATCCACTGTCGCTTTGAACTGTGGGCGTCCTCATTCGCCGCATTTTGCGGCGATCTCTGTTCTTCGATCTCAAGATCGCGGTCGGCCACTGGTTTCTTCGGTGTTGGCAGCAGCGTTTGGCTCGCTAGCGCAAGGCATCCATCGCGCTGATGACCTCGCCCACCGCCACCGCGACGTCAACCATCGTATCGGCGGATGGATTGGCATTCGACATCGCGTCCACGGCGTCGTTGACGATTTTCGTGACCGACGCGACACCGTCGTCACTGATCGCCTGCCACTCGTTGGGGCCGAACGCAACGTTCCGCAGAGCCAACGTCAGGCGCGTCATCAGCGAAGCGGCGATCTTCGCCACTACGAGATCGGGAGACATCGTCAACGCCCTCAACCGATCAATCAAGTCGCCAAGAGCGGCGTGAAGTGCGTTGATGCTTTCTGCGTTTGCCATGATTGCACCTCAGATCAGTGAGTAGATCGCTTTCAGGCGGGAAATCAGACGCCCGAACTGCTTGAGATTGGTACGGGCAATCTTCACGCGCTCTTCTTCCGTGAAGTTTCCAGAAGCGATGCGTGCAAGCTCTGACTGCGCTTCGGACACCGCTTTCAGCACGTCGCCTATCGGAGTTTCGGACTTCACGAACTTGGCGCGGCTGTCTGCGCCGGCAATGACTTGCATCCACCAGTCTCGCTCGATCTCCGACAACGCGGCCGACTTGGCGGCATAGCGCACGCGCAACGATGCCGCATCAGTTTCGGTCAATGCGCGAAGATAGACTTTCTGCAGGAAATTCGCGGCGAGGCCAATGTCGTTGAGGTTCTGACGGAACCGTTCACCGTCGCGCGCGATACGTTCTCGAATCTTCTTGGCGTCCCCCGCGACGTTGCTCCATTCGATCAGCAGGCTTGCGAGCGAAGCATAGGCCTTGACGCTCTCGTCCTCTTCGAACGTGATGGTGCCGGCACCCACGATGTCGTTCGCTTTCGCCGCCACGGACTTGAGATCGTCGATGGCTTGCTTGACGTGAGCAACGGCCGGTTTCTCCTGATCCAGTGACAGTTTCGACAGCGCTTTGACGAATTCGAGCGCCTCCGCGGCAAGATCGACTGTCGCCTGATAGGCACGAGCCTCGTCGTTTTCCCTGAGTGCCGGAAACTGGCCGGTCTTCCAGAGCTCGTCGGCACAGGCCAATGGCAGGCGCTTGACGACATCCGGGCTAAAACACGTATCCGAGGCGCGCGCCATCGACTGCGCCCGCAGACAGTTCTTGTCCGTCGCTGCGCATCGGAAGCAGTCTTTGCCGGCGCGGCAGTGCTGGATGGTGATGACAGCATCCCGGCAGAGGGCGTTGGGCACCATCGCCTCGAGGTTTTCTCCCTCGAACTGGAATTTCGTATCGGCAACGATGATCGTGCCGTCGACCGGCTGACAGTTCGGATCCAGCGTCATCAGGGTCCGCTGAAGATTGGCCTCGGCGGTCTTGATGCGTTGTGGCAACGCGGTGACGAGGCCGATGGCTTCGTCGGATGCCTTGCTGAACTCGGCGGCCTGTTGCTTGATGAAATAGCTGCCGCCGCAGGCAGTCAGCAGCGTGGCGGCAAAAAGCAGCGCCAGACGGCGCCGGATTGCGATGCTCATGGTGTCCTCCTCCGATGTTGAAGGAGAGTGAGGGCAGCGAGCGTTTTCTCTCACCAGCGCGTGCGCACCTTCAAACCGAAGCTGGACGAATCGCCTGGGAGCTCGCCATGCCAAGGACCGTACGAGGACATCCATTTCCGCGTGAAACCGGGCCGATTCTCGCGTCGCATGCATCGCGCCGGCAGGAGCAGGCGTGCGACCACTCGGGAAGCCTGACCGGCCGGCGATCGCGCCCCCAGCGCGCGGGAAATAATCCAGATTCGTGCAATGGCAAGGTGCAGTTCACGCAGGCCCGGCTGCGGATCGGCCTGCTATCCGGTCGAAGGAGATTCCTGCGAACCAGCGTCCGCACGCCACGTTCCGGCTGGGTCAGCATGAAATCCAGTGCGCCGTTGCCATCGATGTCCGACACGATCGACTGGCCGACCAGCAGTTTCGCGATCGACGCCTTGTCTATTTGCCGCGAATCGCCCAAATACGCTTTGAGCGTAATTCCGGAAACGACGACTTCGCCATGCGCACGGACCTCGCAACCGTGCGGAGTCAGCTCCACGCGCGTGAGCTGCATGCGGGGAAATCCGGTGCCGTCTTTGCCGGCGGGAGAAATGGGACACCCACAATCCGCCGACAGCACGAGCCGCGGATTGTGGGTGTCCCCGTTCGATGCACGATCGTCGGCAGCATCGAATGCAGCTGGCAGAGCAGCACGCTGGAGTGCCGCATGCGCTGGCGCTACCACTGATCGGGCGCGGACTCCCGGGCGGCGAGGCCGCCTGGGAGCTCCACAGAAAACCGCGCCTCCGCAGGAAGAATCAGCGCGACTCGAACCCGTCGGCGAAGAGGCGATCGTTGCTGTCAGCGCTCCAGTGGCCACCGCTGAGTTCGTAGTGGCCGCCCGTCGCAGGCCCGGACGCGTTTGCATCGGGCTGGCCTATGGTGCCGCGGATCGCGAACCCGCCGCCGCTCGCGCTGCTGCCACCGCTGTCGATGGTGTAGGGGCCGAGGCGATAGCCTGCGGCGACGGCATCGGGAAGCGAAGCGTCTTCGGCGCCGAATGCGGTCAGTGGAAGCATTAGCAGCAGCCACAGGCGGCGCAAGGCGATGGATCGCGGCCGTCGTGGATGGCGCAGGCCCGATGTCATCGCGTGGCCCGCTTGAGTCGGACCAGGATCGCGCCGAAACCGCCGGCCATGGCGAGCGCCATCGCCAGAATCAGCCATCGCAGCCGGGTGACTTCATCCTGCAGTTTGAGGTTCAACCCCTGGATGGCCGCCAGCGATACCCCGTCGCCATCCACCATGCCGATGGAAACGTCGTCGGTGCCCAATCCGAAGGACGCATGAAAATCCTGCGCCATCGGCCCGATATGACGCACGGCGCCGTTTTCGAGTTTGTATCGCCACGAGCTGATCGGCAGCTTGACGACCCGTTCCAGCACGTCGCGGGTATCGATGAGCTCGAACGCGGTTTTGGCGTTGCGGTCGGAGACGCTGGTCCAGACGCCGGCGGCGGTGAGGTGCGCCCCGGTCGACGTGGTGATGAAGTCGCCGGCAGCAATGGTCGGATTGCGGTTGGTGCCGAGCCAGATTCCGCCGGAGGCCTGCACGGAGAACGTGTTTCCGCCGGGAGAACTCATGTAGCCCGACGTGCCCGTCGCGTCGCCCCAGATGAAGGCGCCATCGTCGTTGGCGATCACGTGATCGCCGGCGGCGAAGCTGTAGGCGCCGGACGCCGTGTTGTATCCCCCGCCCGCAACCATCGAGTTCTGCCCGCTGGCGGTGTTCGCACGCCCGCCGCTGGCCGTACTCCAGTCTCCGGTGGCATGGACGCTGGCGCCGCCGCCCACGGTGCTATAACTGGAACTGGTCGAGTTGCTGATGCCTCCGCCGATGGCATTGAACGAGCCGGCGGCATTGTTGCCTTGGCCTCCACCAACAGAGCTGCCACTTCCGCTCACCGTGTTGCCGTTCCCGCCGGCGACCACGCTGTTGTTTCCGCTGGCGATATTGCCTTGTCCGCCGCCCACGGTGGTGTAAGGCCGGTCGTTCGTCGATCCGGCATTGTCGCCGGCCTGATTGTTGTACCCACCGCTGATGACGCCGTAGTCGTCCGTCACGCGATTCAGCGTGGTGCCGGCGCCGCCGCCGGAAATGGCGGCACCGACGACACCACTCGTCGCGTTGTTGCCGCTGTGACCCCCGATGACGTTCGGCGTTCCGGTCGTGGGCTCGAGGCGTAGCGCCCGCGCATTGTTCACGCGCAGATCGAGCGCCACAGCGTCGGTGGTGCCGAGGAACTGCGTGCCGGGTGTCGTCGCCGCGTTGCCGTCCGTTTTCCAGAACGTATTGGCGGGAACGCTGAGGGTAGTCCCGGTCAGGTTCAGGCCGGCTCCGGCGCTGTACGTGGTGTCGTTGTCGACGCCATCGGCGAACCCGGCAGGAACGTTGCCCAGCTGGTTCCAGCTGACACTCGAAACACTGAACTGGGTGCCAGTGAGCGCCAGCCCGGCGCCCGCGGTATACGTCGTGTCGTTGTCGGTACCGTCGGCGAATCCGACCGGGACACCGCTGAGCATGTTCCAAGTGACGCCGGAGACACTGAATTGATTGCCGGCCAGGTTCAGGCCCGCTCCCGCGGTATAAGTCGTGTCGTCGTCGACACCGTCGGCAAAGCCGGCGGGAACATTGCCCAGGCCATTCCAGTCGACGCCGGACACACTGAATTCCGTGCCGTTGAGGGTCAGGCCTGCACCGGCCGTATACGTCGTGTCGTTGTCGTTGCCGTCGAAGAAACCGGGCGGGACATTCGACAGGCTGTACCAACTCATCGTTGCGGCGGTCCCCGCCTTGATCGCATAGGTCGCATAAGGCGCCGGCGTGATCGCCTGCCGCGGAGTCAGGGTGGTATAGGTCGAGCCTCCGGCACAGTCGTTGACCGCGATCTGCAGCCAGCGATCCTGGCCGTTGAAAATGCTGAACGGAATCGCCGGAACGTAGACATAGATCGGTGCGCTGAAAATACCGTCCGCGACCGCCACGCCAGCCATCGTCTGCGTGATGCCGATCTGGTATCCGTCCGCCAGCGCGTCGTGGACGCTGAACTGGAAATTGCAGGTGCCGTTGACCGGCTGCCCAAAGAACGTGAGGTTGCCCTGATAGGTGAAGGTTTCGGCGTTGTTGCTGGTTTGTGCGCTGGCAGCCGCAACCGGCAGGATCAGCAGCGTGAAAAGCGAAAGACGTTTCCGAGACAGCATGGTCGTTCTCTGTTGAATGGGGCTGAGCAGTACGGAGCCCTTTGAAACCCGGGACCGCGATCTCATCGGCGTGGTGGTTCTGGATCGATCAGCCGTTGCCGGCACGACGGCTCAGGTCGTGGAAGGTGTCGACGCGGGGACTCGTCGCCGTCGCGACGCTCGCCGCGATCGGCGGTTACGCGGCACACGCCATGCTGCGCGCAGCGCGGTGCACGGTCTGGACATTTCGGTTTTTCCCCTGTACGGCTGTTGCGAGTGTACGCGGCGCCGTCCCGCCACGAGCCGTTCGTGCCACTCGTACGCGCGA
>CAMLSI010000249.1 GCA_946482585.1 uncultured Lysobacteraceae bacterium | reverse complement strand
GGGAGTGCGTCCGTCGCCGGACGCACGAGGCCGGCCGCGGTTCGCCCGTGTCGACCGATACGGGCATCACCGGCCCGCGGCAACGCCGCGGTCCTTCCTGGGAGGGGAAAACCGATGCATCGCACCGTCAAGCCGTTACCGAAAGCCCGCCATCTGCTCTGGCTCGCCCTTTGCGCCGCCATGAGCGCCCACGCCGCCGAGGTTCATCCGTCGCTGCTGAGTGCCGGCACGACGCAGGACGTGTTGCTGATCCTCGACGATCAGGCCACGCCGCTGACGACACCGCTCGCGGCCGACGCCGACTACCTGCTGCGCCGCCGCGTCCTCGTCGCGAACCTGATCGCGCGCGCGGAGGAGTCGCAGGCCGGCATCCGCGCCTGGCTCGATGCGCGCGGCATCGAGCACCAGCCGTACTGGATCGCGAACGTGATCCAGGCCGAACTGAGCCCCGCCGATCTGCAGCAGCTCGCACAGGGCTCGCGCGACGCGGCACTGCGCCACGTCGCGCGCGTCGAACCGAATCCGCTCGTGCGACAGCGCCTGCCGGAACAGCAACCCGGCACGCCGGTGCCCGAGGCCGTCGCGACCGGCGTCAGCCGCATCCGCGCGCCGTCGGTCTGGTCGGCCGGATTCCGCGGCCAGGGCGTCGTCATCGGCGGCATGGACACCGGCTACAAGTGGGATCACGCCGCGCTCAAGAACCAGTACCGCGGCTGGAACGGCACCAGCGCGAATCACAACTATCACTGGCACGATGCGATCCACAACGCATCGGGCAACAGTTGCGGCAACAACACCGTCGCGCCCTGCGACGACCAGGGTCACGGCACGCACACGGCCGGCACCTTCGCGGGCGACGACGGCGGCAGCAACCAGATCGGCGTCGCGCCGCGCGCCAAGTGGGTCGGCTGCCGCAACATGGCCGCGGGCTACGGCACGCCGGCGCGCTACATCGAATGCCTGCAGTGGATGCTCGCGCCGACCAATCTTTCGAACGCCGCTCCCAACCCGGATCTCGCGCCCGACGTCACGAGCAATTCCTGGGGCTGCATTCCGTCCGAAGGCTGCACCACCGGCAACGAGATCAAGACCGCGGTCGACAATCTCGTCGCCGGCGGCGTCATGGTCGTCGCCGCGGCCGGCAATGACGGCTCGTCGTGCTCGACGATCGGCGATCCGCCCGCGATCTACGCATCGGCTTTCGTCGTCGGCGCGACCGGCACCACGAGCGACAGCCTCGCGAGCTTCTCGAGCCGCGGACCGGTGCCGGGCATCAGCGCGATCAAGCCCGATCTCAGCGCACCCGGCGTCAACGTGCGCTCGAGCCTGCGCAGCGGCGGCTACGGCACCATGAGCGGCACGAGCATGGCCACGCCGCACGTCGCCGGCGTCGTCGCGTTGATGATGTCGGCCAAACCGTCGCTCAAGGGCAATCCGGCGCTGGTCGCGCAGCTGCTGCGTCAGAGCGTCGTCGCCGCGAGCGTGCCCTTCAGCCAGACCTGCGGCGGCACGACGTCGGGCACGCGCCCGAATCACATGGTCGGCTACGGCCGCGTCGATGCGTGGCTCGCGTATCAGGCGGCGATCGGTTCGCCGTGATGCAACGGAGCCGCGCGCCCGCACGGGCCGCGCGGCTCCGCCAGGTCAGGCAGCGAGCGTCCGATCCACGACCGCCTGCGCCTCGACCAGGATCTGCTGCAGATGCGCTTCGCCGCGGAAACTCTCCGCGTAGATCTTGTAGATCGCCTCGGTGCCCGACGGGCGCGCGGCGAACCAGCCGTTGGCGCAGACCACCTTGATCCCGCCGATGCCGGCGCCGTTGCCGGGCGCCTTGTCGAGCACCTGCAGCACCGGCTCGCCCGCGACTTCGCGCGCCGTGACCTGTGCCGGCGTGAGCCGGGACAGTTTCTTCTTCTGCTCCGGCGTCGCCGGCGCGTCCTTGCGGCTGCTGTGCGGTTCGCCCAGTTCGGCGCAGAGCTCGCGATAGCGTTCGTACGGATCCTTGCCGAGGCGCGCGGTGATTTCCGCCGACAGCAGCGCCGGCGCGATGCCGTCCTTGTCGGTGCTCCAGACGCCGCCGTCGCGACGCAGGAACGACGCGCCGGCGCTCTCCTCGGCGCCGAAGCCGAGCGTGCCGGCGCAGAGCCCGTCGACGAACCATTTGAAACCGACCGGCGTCTCGACGAGCGGGCGCCCGAGACGCGCGGCGACGCGATCGATCAGCGCGCTCGACACCAGGGTCTTGCCGACGCCGGCTGAAGAATTCCATTGTGACCTATGCGCAAAAAGATAATCCGCCATGACCGCGAGGTAGTTGTTCGGCAGCATGAGCCCGCCGCTGCGCGTGACGATGCCGTGGCGGTCGTGGTCCGGATCGCAGGCGACCGCGACGTCGAAGCGCTCGCGCAGCGCGATCAGGCTCTGCATCGCCGGCGGCGAGGACGGATCCATGCGGATCCTGCCGTCCCAGTCGAGCGTCATGAATCCGAACTGCGGATCGATGCGCGTGTTGACGACCTCGAGCGCGAGACCGTAGTCGGCCGCGATGCGCTGCCAATAGTGCAGCCCCGCGCCACCGAGCGGATCGACGCCGAGCCGGATGCCGCTCGCGCGGATCGCGTCGATGTCGATCACGTTGGCGAGATCGGCGACGTAGGCGCCGAGGAAATCGTGTTCGCGCGTGGTCGTCGCGGTGCGCGCCTGCGCGAGCGGCATCCGTCGCACGCCGGCGAGCCCTTCCAGCAGCAGCGCGTTGGCGCGCTGCTCGATCGCGCCGGTCACGGCCGTGTCGGCCGGGCCGCCGTGGGTCGGGTTGTACTTGAAGCCGCCGTCCTGCGGCGGGTTGTGCGACGGCGTGATCACGATGCCGTCGGCGAGTCCCTGCGTGCGGCCGCGGTTGTGCACGAGAATCGCGTGGGAGATCGCGGGTGTCGGGGTGAATCCGCCGGCGGCGGCGATGCGCGTCTCGATGCCGTTCGCGGCCAGCACTTCGAGCGCGCTCTCGAACGCGGGCTGCGACAGCGCGTGCGTGTCGATGCCGAGGAACAGCGGACCGTCGACGCCCTGCGCATGCCGGTATTCGCAGATCGCCTGGGTGATCGCGAGCACGTGCGCTTCGTTGAAGGTCGCGTCGAACGCGCAGCCGCGGTGTCCCGAGGTGCCGAACGCGACCCGCTGCGACGGTTCGGCGGGATCCGGCCGGCGTGCGTAGTACGCCTGCTGCAGCGCGGCCACGTCGATCAACTGATCGGCCGTGGCGATCTGGCCGGCCTGGGCGGGATTCGGGTTCATCGAGACTCCTTCGGATGCGACGACCGGCGAGTGTGCCATAGCCGCATGCGCACGCCGCGGCACGGCGGCGGACGCGCCGGTGTTCTTCCGCTCGCCCGGCCGCTTGCCAGCGGCGCGGCTCAGCGCCGACACTGCATCGCCCCGCTCTCACGTACCCATGCATGACTGCGACGAACGACTATCCGCGCGACCTGATCGGCTACGGCCGCGTTCCGCCCCGCGCCGGCTGGCCCGGCGATGCGCGCATCGCCGTGCAGTTCGTGCTCAATTACGAGGAAGGCGGCGAGAACTGCGTGCTGCACGGCGATGCCGGCAGCGAGCAGTTCCTGTCCGAGATCATCGGCGCGGCGGCGTATCCGGCGCGCCATCTCAGCATGGAATCGATCTACGAATACGGTTCGCGCGTCGGCGCCTGGCGCATCCTGCGCGAGTTCGAACGGCGCGGCCTGCCGCTCACCGTATTCGGCGTCGCGATGGCGATGGAGCGCAATCCGGATTTCGTGCAGGCCTGCCTCGCGCAGCGGCACGAGATCGCGAGCCACGGCTGGCGCTGGATCCACTATCAGAACATGGACGAGGCACAGGAGCGCGAACACCTGGAACGCGCCGTCGCGATCCAGCGCGCGCTGACCGGCGCCGCACCGCTCGGCTGGTATACCGGCCGGGACAGCCCGAACACGCGGCGCCTCGTCGTCGAGCACGGCGGCTTCGTCTACGACTCGGACTACTACGGCGACGAACTGCCGTTCTGGACGCGCGTCGCCCTGCGCGACGGCTCGACCCGGCCGCACCTCGTCGTGCCGTACACGCTCGACACGAACGACATGCGCTTCGCGACACCGCAGGGCTTCAATACCGCGACGCAGTTCTACGACTACCTGCGCGACAGTTTCGACGTGCTCTACGCCGAAGGCGACGAGAGCCCGCGCATGCTGTCGGTCGGCATGCATTGCCGCCTGCTCGGCCGGCCCGGGCGATTCGCCGCCTTGCAGCGCTTTCTCGATCACATCGCGAAGCACGACCGCGTCTGGGTCTGCCGCCGCATCGACATCGCGCAGCACTGGCGCGAGCGTCACCCCTATCGGGAGCCGACCGCATGACGCCGGATCAACTCGGCGCGCTCGATCGCGATCGGTTCGTCGCGACGCTCGGCGCGATCTACGAACACTCGCCCTGGGTCGCCGAGGACGTCTGGCCGCTGCGCCCGTTCGCCGGCGTCGACGAACTGCATGCGGCGATGAGCAAGGCCGTGGTCGATGCGGGCGAGGCCGCGCAGCTCGCGCTGCTGCGCGCGCATCCGCAGCTCGCGGGCAAGGCCGCGCTGCGCGGCGAACTCACGACCGACTCGACGCGCGAACAGCAGGGCGCCGGCCTCGATCAATGCAGTCCCGAGGAATACGCGCGACTGCATGCGCTGAATGCGCAGTACGAGCAGCGTTTCGGCTTTCCGTTCATCCTCGCCGTGCGAGGACACACGCGAACGAGCATCCTCGCAAACATGGCCGCACGCATCGACAACACGCGCGAAGACGAATTCGCCGAAGCCCTGCACCAGGTCGACCGGATCGCGCGGTTCCGGCTGGAAGCGTTGCTGGCGTGACCGTGCGCGGATCGCCCGCGACAGCTTTTCGTACCGCGTTCCGTCCTCGACCAGGCAACGCCGTTCCGCGTTGCGCGCCCGAGGACTCCGATGAAAGCCGTTTCGCTGTTCGCTGCCGCGCTGTTCGCGGCGACTTCCGCCTTCGCCGCCGACGGCGATCCTGATTTCACGTTCGCGGGCGGCGGCATCGCGACGCGGGCCGTGACCGCGCCGCTGTATCAGCTCTACGAACCCGGCGGCGCGCTCGGCGACGACGGCAGCATCGTGCTGGCAGGCGTTGCCGGCGTCGCGCCGTACAGCACGGCCACGCGCTTCGCGGTCACGAAATTCCGCAACGACGGCAGTCTCGACACGAACTTCGGCAGCAGCGGCGTCGCGGAGATCGACTTCAGCAACGGCGCGGCGAACTATCCGGCCTATGCGCGCGCGGTCGCAAGACTCGATGCCGGTCGCTGGCTCGTCGCCGGTCGCATCGGCCCCAACTTCGATCTCGGCCTCGCGCGTCTGCACGGCAACGGCCAGCTCGACACCGACTACGGCGACGCGGGCCGCGCGCGCCTCGACGTCGGCGGCCAGGACATACTCCTGGACCTGCAGATCGACGCGCAGCAGCGCGCCTGGCTGCTCGTCGACCAGACCCAGCGTGCGCTCGTGCGCTTCACCGCCGGCGGCCAGCCCGATGCGAGCTTCGGCAGCAATGGAAAATTGACGCTGCCCGGCGATTTCTCGGTGCTCGGTTTCACGCTCGATCCGCAGGGCCGCATTGTGCTCGCCGGCATCCAGTTCGGCGCGAATGGCTATCCGATGGCCGTGCGCCGCCTGTTGCCGAACGGCAACGTCGACATGAGTTTCGGCGACGACGGCCTGCGCCTGATCACGCCCGACGTGCGTGCAGGCGCACAACAGGTCCGCGTGCTGCCCGACGGCCGCCTCCTCGTCGCCGGCAACAGCAACGGCGGCGGCAGCTGGACCGGCACCAACAAGGGCCGCCTCACCGTGGCGCGACTCACGGCGGACGGCCAGCTCGACACGAGTTACGGCACGAACGGCATCCGCGTCGTCGATTTCGCCGGCGAGGAACGATCCACCGCCTATCCCGACACGCGCATGGCGCTGAGCGCCGACGGCAAGCTCACGCTCGCGCGCTCGGTCATCGAGCCGGTGTCCGCGATCCGGATCGCACGCCTGCTGCCGAACGGCCAGCCGGACACGAGTTTCGCGGCGCAGGGCAAGCGCACGCTGCTGCAGCAGGGTTACAACATACTCACGCTAGCGAACGTGCTGCTGACGCCGCAGCGCCTCGCGATCGCGGGCACCTATAACCTCAACGATCAGCGCGTGTTCTACGCCGCCGCGTGGCGCGACGGCGACGGCATCTTCCGCAACGGCAACGAGTGAGCGGATCGGACGCGGCGGTGCGCGCGCCGCCTCTCGACGTTTGCCGGGCCGCAAGGCAGGATCGGCGCACCGCTACTGCTCTAAGGCCTTGCCGCATGGCTGTTCCCGCCGTCGATCCGAACGCGCCCGAGTTCGCGCGCCGCTACGTCAACCTCGCCGACGCACGCCTCGGCGCGGTCGCGCTCGTCGCGAGCGACGACTTCTTCGCCGACAAATCGCGCATGCTCAATCCGGAACCGGCCGTGTTCGTTCCGGGCAAGTACGACGACAACGGCAAGTGGATGGACGGCTGGGAATCGCGGCGCAAGCGCGTGGCCGGACACGACTGGTGCGTCGTGCGGCTCGCGCGACCGGGCCGCGTGCACGGCCTCGATCTCGATACGAGCCACTTCACCGGCAACTACCCGCCGGCCGCGTCCGTCGAATCCTGCTATCTGATCGGCAGCGATCCCGACGCGCATACCGAATGGACGACGCTGCTGCCGGCCGTGAATCTCGGCGGCAACAGTCACCACTATTTTTCGATCGCCGACGAAACGCCGTGCACGCATCTGCGCGTGAACCTGTATCCCGACGGCGGCCTGGCCCGTCTGCGCGTCTACGCGACACCGCAGTTCGGCGGCGAAACCGAGGCCGATGGTCTCGTCGATCTCGCCAGCGCGCTGATCGGCGCGCAGATCGTCGCGGCCAACAACGAACATTTCGGACCTGCGAGCCGGCTGCTGCTGCCGGGCCGTGGCGTGAACATGGGCGACGGCTGGGAAACGCGCCGCCGTCGCGAGCCCGGCAACGACTGGTGCATAGTCGCTCTCGCGCTGCCCGGCGTCATCGAGGCGATCGAAGTCGACACCGCGCATTTCAAGGGCAACTATCCCGACCGCTGCTCGCTGCAGGGCGCGTCCGTCGCCGCCGGCACGCCGCAGTCGCTCGTGACGCAGGCCATGTTCTGGCCGCTGCTGCTGCCCGAGCAGAAACTGCAGATGGATCGCCAGCATTTTTTCCTCGACGAGATCCTGAGACACGACGCGATCACGCACGTGCGCTTCAACATCCATCCCGACGGCGGTGTGTCGCGGCTGCGGCTGCGCGGAAAGCCCGCATGAGCGGAGAACCGGTGGCGCTGGCGACAGAGCCGTTGACGCGAGCGGCATTCGCCGCATTCGGTGACGTCATCGAGGCCGACGGCGCGGCACGCACGTATGCGATCAATGCCGGCACCACGACGCGCTTCCACGACCTCGCCGCCATCGACACGTCACGCGACGGCGGCCGGCCGGTCATGAGCCTGTTCCGGGCACAGCCGCGACCGCTGCCCTTCCTCGTGCGCCAGCTCGAGCGCCATCCGCTCGGC
>CAMLSI010000248.1 GCA_946482585.1 uncultured Lysobacteraceae bacterium | reverse complement strand
GTCAACTTCGCCGAGTACGAGGCGCGCATCAACGCGACGAACTACGCCCTGTCCCACGACGACGGCGTGTCGACGAACTATGCCGACGCCGAAATGATCCTGGTCGGCGTATCGCGCTCGGGCAAGACGCCGACCTGTCTCTACATGGCGCTGCACTACGGCGTGAAAGCGGCCAACTACCCGCTGACCGACGACGACCTCGAAAAGATGGAACTGCCGGCCCGGCTGCGGCCGTATCGCCATCGCCTCTACGGGTTGACGATCGACGCCCAGCGCCTGGCCCAGGTGCGCGAGAACCGGCGCCCGAACAGCCGCTACGCGACGATCGACCAGTGCCGCTGGGAGCTGGCCCAGGCGGACAAACTGTTTCGCCGCGAAAACATTCCGGTGCAGAACACGACGCACACGTCGATCGAGGAAATCGCGAGCAAGATCCTCTCGGCGCTCGGCATCGAGAGGCACATGTTCTGATCGTGTGAAAGTGCGGAAGCTGCCGTGAAACTGCAGAAAAACGGCAGTGCGCAGGGAGCCCCATCGTAGCAGTCCGCGGCGTCCGCGGGCAGTCTGGTCGTGTCGCCGCCCGCTGCTATGATCGGTCGCATGAGTATGGTCGTCGACAAACCACTGAAACTGTTCCCGGGCCGCTTCGCCTACCTGATGGGGCTCTACGCGGAAAATCACGCGCGCCTCGTGCGCCTGTTCGCGCCGCAGCGCCTGGAACCCGGCAGCTATCTGTCTTCGATCGACGACGGCCTCGACGTCCGGCTCGACCTGATCGAACAGCATCGCTACACGGTCGAACTGCGCCTCAACTATGTGCTGCGCCACAGCCCGGACGGCGAACTGTCGCCGTCGGCCTGGCTGCGGCTCTACCAGGATGCGCATCTGGCCGAGGCGACGCATTGTCATCCGGGGCGCCATCTCATCGACGTGCTCGGTCCGTATCCGCCGGCGCCGACCGTGTTCCAGCATCGTCTGCGCATGAACGCGTTCCTGACGCGCTGGCTCGAGTACCTCGGCGAGCAGGGGCATTCGGTAGGCACGTTGCGCAGGCTGCCGCCGGACGGTCTCGCGCCGTTGCGGCGCACGCACGCGTAGGCAAAAGTAGGGCGGCTGCGACGACGCACAGGTCGGGAAAACGGGCAACAAAAAACCCGCCGGCGGGCGGGTTTCTTGATCAGCTGGCGGAGTGGACGGGACTCGAACCCGCGACCCTCGGCGTGACAGGCCGATATTCTAACCGACTGAACTACCACTCCATGACTTTCAACAATTCCGTTTGTTGCTTTTGCTCCAAACTTTCACTTTGGAGCGGAACGCGTCCTGCGTTCCATTTTGATTGGCGTCCCCACGGGGATTCGAACCCCGGTCGCTACCGTGAAAGGGTAATGTCCTAGGCCTCTAGACGATGGGGACGTAACCTCTGAACCTTGTCGAAAACGTTTGGTGACGCATTTGCTTGTACGACGGTGGTGGAGCTAGTCGGGATCGAACCGACGACCTCTACAATGCCATTGTAGCGCTCTCCCAGCTGAGCTATAGCCCCCCGTCGAGAGGAGCGGAATCTTATGGAGCGAGCCCTTCAGCGTCAACCCCTCCGATGAAATTTTTTTTGCGGGCGTCTGCGGCGCGACCGATGTTGCGGTTACCGGGGCGAGCACGGTAATACGGTCGCATGCACGGAATCGAATTCCTCAAGGACCTCGCGGTCATCATGGTCGTCGCCGGGTGCACGACCCTGATCTTTCACCGCCTGCGCCAGCCGGTCGTGCTCGGCTACATCCTGGCCGGCGTTTTCATCGGCCCGCACACGCCGCCTTTCGCGCTGATCACCAACGAGGAAACGATCCGCAGCTTCGCCGATCTCGGTGTCGTGCTGCTGATGTTCTCGCTCGGCCTCGAATTCAGTCTGCGCCGGCTGCGCGAGGTCGGCGTCGCCGCGCTGGTCGCCACCGGGGTCGAAGTCACCCTGATGCTCTGGGCCGGCTACGAACTCGGGCGCTGGTTCGGCTGGCGCACGATGGATGCGCTGTTTCTCGGCGCGATGATGGCGATTTCCTCGACCATGCTCGTGCTGCGCGCGCTGCACGAGGCGGGGCAGAAGCAGGAGCGTTTCGCGCGGCTCGTGTTCGGCATACTCGTGATCGAGGACGTGTTCGCGATCGTGCTGATCGCGGTGCTGTCGGGTATCGCGATCAGCGGCGCGGTCGAACCCGGACGCGCGTTCGCGACGTTGGGCAGACTGGGCCTGTTCGTCGTCGTCGCGCTCGTGCTCGGCCTGCTGTGGCTGCCGCGTCTCGTCGACTACGTCGCCGCATCGGGGCGCAACGAAATGCTGCTGGTCACTTCGCTCGGCATCTGCTTCGGTGCCGCGCTCCTGGCCGAAGCGGCGGGTTTCAGCGTCGCGCTCGGCGGTTTCGTCGCGGGGGCCATCGTCGCCGAAGCCAAGGCGGTCAAGCGCGTCGAGCACCTGATCGAGCCCGTGCGCGACATGTTCGGCGCGCTGTTCTTCGTCGCGATCGGCATGCTCATCGATCCGGACCTCCTGATCCGCTACATCGTGCCGGTCGTGCTGGTCGCGGCGGTGGTGGTCATCGGCAAGACACTCGCGGTCACGTTCGGCGGCGTCATCGCGGGCAACGACGGGCGCTCGGCGTTGCGCGCTGGACTCGGACTCGCGCAGATCGGCGAATTCTCCTTCGTGATCGCGGGCGTCGGCCTCGCGAGCGGCGTGACCAGCGATTTTCTCTATCCGATCGCCGTCGCGGCCTCGGTGCTGACCGCCTTCGTCACGCCGTACCTGATGCGCTCGTCCGACCGCATCGCCGAGCGCACCGACGCACTGCTGCCGCGCAAGGTGCGTGCGCTCATGATCGCTTACCAGCATTGGATCGCGGGCCTGAAGCCGGAAGAGGAAAATGCGGCAATTGCCCACATGTTGCGCCGGCTCGTGCTGCACATCGCCATCAACATGGCGCTGGTCGTCGCCGTGTTCCTCGGCGCGGCCTGGCTCAAGCCGCGCATGCTCGAATGGCTGCCGCAATGGACTGCCGGCGAAACGCTGCGGCGCAGCCTGCTCTGGTCGCTCGCGCTGTTCCTGTCGATGCCGATGCTGATCGCGGCCTACCGGAAGGCGGATGCGCTCGGCATGGTGCTCGCTGAGCTCGGCATTCGCGACGGCGTCGCAGGCGAGCGCACCTATGCGCTGCGCCGCGTGCTCGGAAAGATGATTCCGCTGGCCGTGCTCGTCATGCTCGCGCTGCTGGTGACGGCGCTGGGCTCGGCGATACTGCCGTCGCTCGGCGTTCTCGTGCTGTTGCTGCTCGTCGCCGCTGCACTCGCCGCGTTCCTCTGGCGGTCGTTCGTGCAAGTGCATGCGCGGCTGCAGACGACCCTGCGGGACGTGATGCAATCGACGCCGGAATCCCGTGTAGAAACGCCGCCATGACCGTGTATAGTCATTCGCATGGCGCGCTTTTGTCGCATGCCCTGGGCGGTCGCCGGCGTGAACGATTCGAATCGGCTGCAGCAGGGTACGCGCTGGCTGCGGCGGCAAAACGAGATCCTGCAACTGCTTGCCAGCGGAGAGGCGCGCGAGCGCATGCTCGGCGAGCTCGCCGGGCTCCTGCGGATGCAGTTTCCCGGAGCGGCGATCGCCATCGAGGCCCGCGTCGACGGCGAGATTTTCCGCTGGAGCGACACCGGCATTGCCGTGCGGGAGCGTGTCTCCGGCGACGAGCTTCCGGTCGATGTCGCGGTGGCGCTGAACGGTCCTGACGGCGAATTCCTGGCGGAGTCCGCGGCGTCGGACGACACGCGCTGGATCGAGCCGCTGCACGACGTCGACGGAGCCCGCATCGGCGAAATGCAGGTGCGGCTCGACGGCGGCAGCGACGTCGATGTGCTCCAGGCTTCGCTGCTGCACGTCTGCGCGACGATTGCCGAGCTCATCTTCCAGCGCGACGCCGCCGTCGCGCGACTCGCGCAGGGGCGCGAGCTCTACCGCTCGCTGCTCGACAACCATCCCGACGCCGTGCTCCACGTCGATGCCGACGGCTGCATCCGCAGCGCCAATGTCGTCGCGCATCAGCTGTTCGGCCGCGGCGCGGAAGAGCTGCACGGCGAGCCGCTGGCGACCTTGTTCGACGCGGCGACACAGGCCGCGCTCGAAGTGCGCCTGCCGTCCGTGCTGCGCGGCATCGCCCAGTCGATGGAGGCGCAGGCGTCGCGGCCCGACGGCGCGCGCACGCGCGAGCTCGAGCTCATACTCGTGCCGCCGCGCGGCGCGGCGCGCAACCGCGGATTGTTCGTCATTGCGCATGACGTGACGCGGCTGCGTGCATCCGAACGCGCGCTGCGGCGCACTTACGAACAATCGCTGACGCGCCGCGACCAACTGCTCGAACTCAGTGCGGTCGCGATCGACAGTGCCGCGATCGACAGCGTGGACGGATTGGCGCTGCAGCTCGCGCGTTCGATGGTCATGGTCGCGCACGCACAGTTCGTGCGCCTGGGCCTGCGGGCATCGGCTAACCAGCCGCCCGGCCAGCGCGAGACGCTGATCGTGCTGACCCAGCCCCAGTTCGCCGACGAGGCGCCGCAGCTGCCGCTCGCGCTGCGCGCCCAGACGCGCGACCACGCCGAACCGCAGCGCACGCACTGGCCGCTCGGCGACAGGCAGGGCCAATGGCTCGGCATGAGCCTGCGCGCCGACGACGACGTGGAGATCGGCACGCTCGAGTGGTTCAGCCTGCAGGAAGGCGCGTTCGACGACGACGATGCCGTCC
Organism: uncultured Lysobacteraceae bacterium; assembly: GCA_946482585.1. Next base: position 2,859 of record CAMLSI010000248.1, on the reverse strand, counting down.
TGCAGCTGCAGTTCGCGCGAATCGCGGTCAGCAACGTTCAGCGCATCTGGCTGCAGCGCGAGCTGCGCGAAGCCGAACGCGGCATTGCGCATCAACTCGCGTTCGTGCGCGCGATGGCGGCGAGCATCGGCGAAGGGCTCTATGCGATCGATCGCGACGGGAAGCTGACGTTCTTCAATCGCGCCGCCAGCGATCTGCTCGGCTGGCGGCCGGACGAGCTGCAGGACTGCGTCGTCGAGAGCCGCTTCGCCGCCGACGACGCGGACAAGGCCGGTCCGGCGATGCTGGCGATGCAGCTCGACAGCCGCATGGCCGACAGCCGCGAGTTCGTCGCGCGCGACGGACGCCGGATTCCGATCGAACTCGTCGCCTCGCCGCTGCATCTCGACGGCCGCACGACGGGCGCCGTCGTCGTGTTCCGCGACGTCAGCGAGCGTCTTCGCGCCGAGCAGGCGCAGCTCGAACGCGACCGGTTCTTCGCGCTGTCGGTGGAGATCTTCATCATCGTCGATGCGCAGGGACGCCTGTCCCAGTTCAACGCGGCGACGACGCGCCTGCTGCGCCGCAGTCCCGAAGACGTCGCGATGAGGGACTGGCACGATTTCGTCCATCCCGAGGACGTCGCTTCGACCGAAGTCGTCCTGACGCAGCTGCTCGCGCACGGCTCGGTCGACGGCTTCGTCAATCGCTGGATCGACGCCGACGGCGTGGAGCACTGGCTCGAATGGACGGCGTCGATGACGCCGGACGCGCGCGTGTTCGCAGTCGGGCGCGACATCACCGACCGACGCCGGTACGAGTACGAACGCGCGCATTTCGCGAGCCACGACGCGGTCACGGGATTGCCGCGCATCGAGCACGTGGAAGCGCACCTCGCTGCCGCACTGGCCGCGGCGGCGCTGCGCGGCAGCCGCGTCAGCGTGTTCTATCTCGATCTCGACCGGTTTCATCTGATCAACAACACGCGCGGCCACGCGATCGGCGACAAGGTGCTGCACGCCGTCGCCGACCGGCTGCTCGCGGCGGTTGCCGAGCGCGGCAAGGCGGCGCGCATTTCGGGCGACGAATTCGTGATCGTGCGCGCCGACGAGGTCGACAGCGTCGACCAGCAGGAACTCGGCGAATCGCTGCGTCTGCTGATCGAACGGCCGATCAGCCTGGGCGACCAGCAGGTGTTCCTGACCTGCAGCGTCGGGGTCAGCTGTTTCCCGGAGAACGGCACGACCGCGACCGAGCTCATACAGCAGGCCGAAGCGGCGATGAACAAGGCCAAGGAGGAGGGGCGCAACACGGTCGCCTCGTTCTCCAACGAGCAGGCGCAGGCGCTCAAGGATCGGCGCGAACTCGGCGCGGGCCTGCGCGATGCGATCGCCAACGACGAGCTCGTGCTGCATTTCCAGCCGCAGATCGGCGCGCACGACTGGCAGGTTCGCGGTGTCGAGGCGCTCGTGCGCTGGAACAGTCCGCAGCACGGCCTGCTGCCGCCGGGGCGCTTCATTCCGGTCGCGGAAGAGCTCGGCATCATCGTCGAGCTCGGCCAATGGGTGCTCGAAACGGCCTGCCGCAAGGCGCGCGAATGGCTCGACAACGGGCTCGCCGATTTCACCGTCGCGGTCAACGTATCGGCGCTGCAGCTGCAGCGTCCCGATTTCCTCGAGCGCGTGCAGCGCGCGCTCGACGTGTCGCGGCTGCCGCCGCGCTACCTCGAGCTCGAACTGACCGAGTCGATGGTCATGGCACACGTGGAGCGCGTCATCGTCGCGATGCGTTCGCTGAAGGCGCTCGGCGTGAGCCTGTCGCTCGACGATTTCGGTTCCGGCTATTCGAGCCTGAACTACCTGCGCCGCTTTCCGATCGACAAACTCAAGATCGACCAGTCCTTCGTGCGCGACATCATCACCGACCCGGGTTCGGCCGGCATCTGCCGCGCCGTCATCGCACTCGGCCACCAGCTCGGCATGACGGTCAGCGCCGAAGGCGTCGAGACCATAGGCCAGGCCGCGTTCCTGCGGCGCAGCGAATGCGATCAGTTCCAGGGCAACTATTTCTGCGTGCCCGTGCCCGAGGCACAGACGTTCGACGTGCTGCGCCGGCGCTATCTGCGCCAGGAAAGCGACGGCGAGCTCGAGCGCTCCCAGACCACCGAGACGCTGCTGCTGCTCGACGACGAGGAAAACGTGCTGCGCGCGCTCGTGCGCCTGCTGCGCCGTGACAACTACACCATCGAGACGGCGACGAACGCGCAGCAGGCCTTCGAGATCCTTGCCGCGCAGCCGGTTCAGGTCATCATTTCCGACCAGCGCATGCCGGACATCAGCGGCACGGAATTCCTGAGCCGCGTGAAGGATCTCTATCCGGACACCGTGCGCCTGATCCTGAGCGGCTACAGCGATTTCGCGTCCCTGACCGAAGCGATCAACCGCGGCGCGGTCTACCGCTACGTCGCCAAGCCCTGGGACGACGAAGAATTGCGCCGCATGGTGCGCGAGGCATTCCGCATCGCCGCGTCGCGCTGAGGCACCGCACGGGCGCTCGCTGGACGAGACTCATTCCCCGACATAGCCGGCGTCGATGCCGTCGGCGAAGATCAGATCCGACAGTCCTTCGACCGCGCCGCCGGTGCAACTCGTCGATGCGTCGCCGGGCCGGTCGCGCCCGAACAGGTCGGTCATCTCAAAGCGCGCGTCGGCGAGCATGCAGTCGTCGCGCGGAATGCTCTCGAGCGCCGGGTTGCCCGGCTGGACGCCGACGTAGGGCAGCGTTCCATGACGCCGCCCTGATCCTTCTTGAGCCAGACCTTCGCGAGCTCAGCATTCTGTTCGACCGACGGCGCCGCGTCGGTCAGCGACAGCAGCACCT
>CAMLSI010000247.1 GCA_946482585.1 uncultured Lysobacteraceae bacterium | reverse complement strand
TACGGCGCTTCGCGGCCGCCGGAGAAGAAGAACGTCACGTGCGCGTATTTTTCCGTCTCGGCGATGCGCAGCTGGGTCTTGCCGAGCCCGGCCAGGTATTCGCCGAGCGTGTTGGCCATCGACTGCGGCCGATAGGCGATCGCACTGACCGCGAGGTTCGCGCTGTATTCGGTCAGCGTCACGAACGCGGACAGCGCGATCGCGCGCGGACGCACGAAGCCGTCGAACGCCGCATCGGTGAAGACCTGGGTCAGCTGACGCGCGCGGTCGGCGCGGAAATTCATGAACACGATCGCGTCGCCGTCGCGCAGCGCGGCGCCGTCGCCGATCACGGTCGGCTTCACGAACTCGTCGTTCTCGCCACGCGCGTAGGCCGACGCGAGCGCGCCGATTGCGCTGGCCGCATGGAAGTCGGCCTTGGCCTCGACGATCGCATCGACAGCGAGCTGCACGCGGTCCCAGCGCTTGTCGCGGTCCATCGCGTAGTAGCGGCCCGATACCGTCGCGACGAACGCGCCCGGCGTCGCCGCGCATTTCGCGTCGAGTGCGCGCAGCGAAGGCTCGGCGCTCTTGGGCGGCATGTCGCGACCGTCGAGGAACGCGTGCACGGCGATGCGGGGCACGCCGCTGCGCGCGGCCAGGTCGAGCATCGCGAAGATGTGACTCTCGTGGCTGTGTACGCCACCCGGGGACATCAGGCCGAATATGTGCAAGGTACCGCTGCCGCACCTGGCCGCCGCGCAGGCCTGCAGCAATGCCGCATTGTTGAAGAATTCACCCGTGGAAATGTCACGATCGATGCGCGTGAGATCCTGATAGACCACGCGACCCGCACCGATGTTCATGTGACCGACCTCGGAATTGCCCATCTGATCGTCGGGCAGGCCGACGTGGAGGCCGTGCGTGTCGACGAGATCGTGCGGACAGGTCGCGAGCAGCCGGCGCCAGTTCGGACACTTCGCCAGCGCGATCGCGTTGTAGTCGGTTTCGACGCGATGGCCCCAGCCATCGAGGATCAGCAGCAGGACGGGCTTGGGTGCGGTCACGGCGAGAGCGGCGGCAGGAGCGGAGCGCGCATGGTAGCGGAATCGCCGTGGCGGGGCCGCGGCCGGGCATGACTAACGGCAGGGCGGGCCTGCACGCTGCAACCCTTTCCCGGGACCTCGCATCGAAGCCCTTGCCAGCGCGGAGCCGTCTTTCCGCGACCGCCGGCGCCGTCGCGGCCGCCGGATTCACTTTCAAGGAGTCGATTCATGACCATGCGTACGTTCGCTTTCGCTCTCAGCATCATTCTTTCGGCCGGCGTCGCTCACGCCGGCAGCACCGGCCCGGACATCGACAAGGTCAATGGCTCGATCCGCGTCGATGAAGGCCAGCTCGCCGGCGATCTCGAAACGGTCAACGGCTCCATCCATCTGGCCAATCACGCCAAGGCCGATTCCGCCGACACCGTGAACGGTTCGATCGAGATCGGCGACGACACCGAGCTCGATTCGGCCGAGACCGTCAACGGCGCGATTTCGCTCGGCCAACGCGCCCGCGTCCGCCACGACGTCGAGTCGGTCAACGGCGCGATCACGCTCGAGCGCGGCGCCGACGTCGGCGGCAAGCTGTCCAACGTCAACGGCCGCATCCGCACCGAATCGGCGCGCGTCGGCGGCGACATCGAGACGGTCGCGGGCGATATCGAGATCGGTGCGGATTCCCGCATCGACGGCGGCATCCTCGTGGAGAAGCCCAGCGGCTGGTCGTGGGGCAAGCAGAAGAATCCGCGCATCGTCATCGGACCGAACGCCGTCGTGCAGGGGCGTCTCGTGTTCCATCGTGAGGTCGAGCTGTACGTGAGCACGAGCGCGAAGACCGGCGCGATCGAAGGCGCGACCGCGAAATCCTTCAGCGGCGCGAACCCGTAAGCGGGAACCTGAAAGCCGTCTCCCGACGGTTCTTGGCGTCGGCGATCAGGCGTTGACGCGCTCGATCGCCAGCGGCGCATCCTGTATCGCTGGGAATCTCGAAATGGCGCGGGGTTCCCCGATCCGTTCGCGGCGGCGGCACCCGGCCGTCGCTGCCACCTTCGTCGCAGGCATGACTTCCGGCCTGCCTGCGACCGCGGCGCGCCACCTACACTCGGGCTTCTGTGTTCGACCGGAGGCCCCATGCGCCACGTACTGATTCTCGCGAGCGCCGCACTGACGCTCGCCGCCTGCTCCGAAGCGCCGCCGCCCACGGCACCGCCGTCCGCGCCGCCGGCAGCTGCGGCCGCCGGCTACAAGTCCGCGTTCGCCGGCGGCGGCGCCGATTTCGCCGAACGGCTCAAGAAACTCGCGTCCGATGAATTCGAGGGCCGCGAACCCGGCACGCTCGGCGAGCGCCTGACCACGGCCTATATCAAGGACCAGTTCGAGCGCGCGGGCCTCAAGCCCGGCAACAACGGCTCCTGGTTCCAGTCGGTGCCCACCGTCGAGATCGCGCTGCAGAACACCGACCTCACGCTCGACGTCGCGGTCGGCGGCGGCAAGGAAACCTTCGCGTACAAGACCGACATGGTCGTCGGCAACCTGTCGGCCAAGCCCGAAGTGTCGATCAAGGATTCCGACCTCGTGTTCGTCGGCTACGGCGTCAACGCGCCGGAACACAACTGGAACGACTACGCCGGCCTCGACGTCAAGGGCAAGACCGTCGTCGTGCTCGTCAACGACCCGGGCTTCGGCAATAACGACGCGCAGCTGTTCAAGGGCCGCGCCATGACCTACTACGGCCGCTGGACCTACAAGTTTGAAGAGGCCGCGCGCCAGGGTGCCGCGGCCGCGCTGATCGTGCACGAGACCGAAGGCGCGGGCTATGGCTGGGGCGTGGTCGAGAACAGCTGGAGCGGCCCGCAGTTCGATCTGCCCGTGAGCGAGGATCCGGCACCGCGCCTGGATGCGGCCGGCTGGATCACGACCGCCTCGGCCGAGCGCCTGTTCGCGAAGGCCGGCCTCGATTTCGCCGCGTTGCGCAAGAGTGCCGACGTGCGCGGCTTCACGCCGCAGGCTCTGCCCGCGAAGCTGAGTGCAACGCTCAAGAGCACGATCAAGAGCGGCACTTCCGACAACGTCGTCGCGATGCTGCCCGGCACCGGCAAGCCCGATGAAGCCATCGTCTACAGCGCGCACTGGGATCATCTGGGCAAGGACACGACACGCAGCGGCGACCAGATCTTCAACGGCGCCGTCGACAACGCGACCGGCGTGGCCGGCCTCATCGTGATCGCGGAAGCCTTCGCGAAGCAGAATCCGCCGCCGCCGCGCACGGTCGTGTTCGCGGCCGTCACGCTCGAGGAATCCGGCCTGCTCGGCTCGCGCTACTACGCCGCGCATCCGCCGATCCCGATGGACAAGACCGTCGCGAACATCAACATGGATGCGCTGTATCTGACGAAGACCGCGCGCAACTTCGCCGTCGTCGGCTACGGCCAGTCCGAGCTCGACAACTACCTCAAGGAAGCCGCCGCGACGCAGGGCCGCACGCTCACGCCGGAGGAATCGCCGGAAAAGGGTCACTTCTTCCGTTCCGATCACTTCAACTTCGCGCGCAAGGGCGTGCCGGCGCTCTACGCCAAGGGCGGCACCGACCTGTTCGACGGCGGCGAAGCCGCCGGCCGCGCCGCATTCGACGACTACGGCAAGAACCGTTATCACCAGGTCGCCGACGAGTTCAAGGACGACATGTCCATGGAAGGCGCCGTCGCCGACCTCGAAGCGCTGTACAAGGTCGGCAGCAAGCTCGCCGGCGAATCGAGCTGGCCGCAGTGGGCCGCCGACAGCGAGTTCAAGGCCGTACGCGACGCGACGAAAAAGTAGTCGCGGTAGATCGCTGCCGGTTGCCGTTCGCTTCGCTCACGGCAACCGGCGCGGCGACCGCTTGCACGACCGTTGCGGCGCGGACAAGATTCGCCGACCTCCTCCGTGCCGCCGCCATGCCCGCCCTGCTGATCGTCTCGGTCCTGCTGCAGTTCGTCTGCCTCGTTCACATGGTGCGCACGGGCCGGCCGTACTGGTGGATCTGGGTCATCATGATCGGCTCTTACCTTGGCGTCGCGGTGTATTTCTTCACCCAGATCCTGCCGGATCTGCGCCACGATCCCGCGAGCCGCCGCCTCGTGCGCAACGTGCGCGATCGCATCGATCCCGAGCACCAGCGTCGACGCATCGCGCAGCAGCTCGATATCGCCGACACCGTGGAGAACCGCCGCCGCCTCGCCGAGGAATCGCTGCGGCTCGGCGACTATGCCAACGCGGCCGAGCTGTATCAGTCCGTGCTCAAGGGCATGTACGCGACGGACCCACTGTTCCTGCTCGGCCTCGCCCAGTCGCAGGTGGGTCTGGAACAGTACGCTGCCGCGCGCGACACGCTCGATACGCTGATCCGAGCGAATCCCGACTTCCGTTCGGACGACGGACATTTTCTCTACGCGCGCTGCCTCGAGGCGCTCGGCGACAACGAACGCGCGCTCGAGGAATACGCCGTTCTCGCGACGAGCTATCCCGGCGAGGAACCGCGCCTGCGCTATGGGCTGCTGCTCAAGGCGCTGCAGCGCGAGGCCGAAGCGCGCCGGGTGTTCGAAGACATGCTCAAGCGGGCGAAAGCCGCGCCGAAATACTACCGGCGCAAGGAACAGGCGCATCTCGATGCGGCGCGGCAGGAGCTCGCCGGACTGTCGTCGCCGTCATAGGCAGCGATGGACCGAAAGCGAACCGCAACCTGCGTCGCCTCCGGTTCGCCGGCAGGCGCAACGATCGAATAGCCCTTTTGGCCCAGGGCGAGCACGGCGGGGCTGCCTACAATCGGGCGAGATTCTTGCTGCCAGGACTTGCCGATGCCGATGCTCGTTTCCGCCGCTTTGCTGGCCGCTGCTGCCGCAGCGCCTGACGCCGGCGCCAGCCGCGTACTGCGCTTTCCCGATGTCTGCGGCGACAGCGTCGCGTTCGTGCAGGCGGGCGACGTCTACCGCGTCGCTGCTGCCGGCGGCACCGCGCAGCGGCTGACCTCGCACCTGGGCAACGAGCTGTATCCGAAATTCTCGCCGGACTGCCGCTGGATCGCGTTTTCGGGCGAATACGACGGCACGCGCCAGGTCTACGTGATTCCGGCCGACGGCGGCACGCCGCGCCAGCTGACCTGGTATAGCGACATCGGCAGCATGCCGCCGCGCGGCGGCACCGACTACCGCGTGCTCGACTGGAGCCCCGACGGCAAGTTCGTGCTGTTCCGCGCGAACCGCGTACCCTACGACGAACGCGGCGGCCGCCTCTATCAGGTGCCTGCCGAGGGCGGTCTCGAGACGCCGCTGGCCATGCCGGAAAGTGGCGGCGCCATGTTCTCGCCCGACGGCAGATCGGTCGTCTACACGCCGATCGATCGCGACTTCCGCAGCTGGAAACGCTATCGCGGCGGCCGCGCGCAGGACATCTGGACCTACGACCTCGCGCAGAACACGTCCGAACGCCTGACCGATCATCGGGCGACCGACCACCAGCCGATGTGGATCGGCGACACGATCTACTTCGTGTCCGATCGCGGACACACACTGAACCTTTGGGCGCTGCCCGCCGCCGGCGGCGACGCGCGCCAGCTCACGCGGTTCGACGATTTCGACGTGCTCTGGCCGAGCGCGGGCAAGGACGCGATCGTGTTCGAGCAGGGCGGCTGGATCTGGCGTTTCGATCCGGCGACGCAGAAAGCGAGCAAGCTCGATATCCGTGTCGCCGGCGACCAGCCACAGGCACTGCCGGCCTGGAAGAAGGTCGCGCCGCAGATCGAATCGTTCGATCTGTCGCCGCACGGCGAGCGCGTCGTGTTCGGCGCGCGCGGCGAGCTGTTCAGCGTGCCGGCGAAGAACGGCGAGATCCGCAATCTGAGCAAGACGCCGGCCGAGCGCGAAATCGCCGCATCGTGGTCGCCGGACGGCAAGAGCATCGCGTATCTGTCCGACGCGAGCGGCGAGCACGAAATCTACGTGCGCAACCAGGACGGCAGCGGCGAGCCGCGCCGCATCACGCGCGACGGCGGCATCTGGCGCTTTCCGCCGGTGTGGTCGCCGGATTCGCGCAAGCTCGCCTACGCCGACAAGCGTCAGCGCCTGCGCATCGTCGATGTGTCGGGCGGCACGCAGCGCGACGTCGACCAGAGCCAGTTCGACGACATCACCGACTACGCCTGGTCGCCGGACTCGACCCTGCTCGCCTACACCAAGGCCAACGGCGCCGGGCTCACGCAGGTCTGGCTGTATTCGCTGGGCGACGGCAGCACTGGCGCCGTCACTGAAGCGACCAGCAGCGCGTTCAACCCGGCGTTCGACCCCAAGGGCCGCTGGCTGTATTTCCTGTCCAACCGCGACTACAACCTGACCTTCAGCGCGTTTGAACAAAACTACCTGTATACGAATGCGACCCGCCCGTACGCGGTCACGCTGGCCACGACCAGCCCGGTGGTCTATCCGCTGCCCAGCGACGAAGTGAAACCCGTCGCCGCCGCGGAAAAAACCGCAGACGAAAAAGACAAGAACCGCAAGGACAAGGACAAGCCGGTACCCGGCCTGCTCACGCAGGAAATCATCGTCGACCGCGAAGGCATCGTCGGCCGCGCCGTCGCGCTCAAGGTCGGTTCGGGCAACTACCGCAGCCTGCAAGCCGGTGCCGATGCGGTCTATTTCCTGTCGGGCAACCAGCGCCAGCAACAGCCGCTGGAACTGCGGCGGCTCGCACTCGATGCCGATCAGGACAAGGCCGTTGCGGCGAACATCGCCGACTATCGCCTGTCCGCGGCCGGCGACATGCTGCTGCTCAAGCAAGGCGAGCGTTTCGCGCTGGTCAAGGCCGATGCCGGCCAGGACTTCAACGCCGGCGCGCTGAATCTCGACAAGCTCGAGCTCTACGTCGATCCGCGCATCGAGTGGCAGCAGGAATTCACCGACGCCTGGCGCATCCTGCGCGACTGGTTCTACGATCCGGACGTGCACGGCGGCATCGATCGCTGGAACACGATCCGCGAGCGCTACGGCGCCTGGGTGCCGTACCTGGGCAGCCGAGCCGATCTCGACTACCTGCTGCAGGAAGTCGCCGGCGAAATGAATGCGGGTCACGTCTACGTGCAATCCTCGCCCGACATGCCGAAGGTCGAACGTCATGCGGGCGGCCTGCTCGGCGCCGAGTTCGCGACTGACGCGTCGGGCTATTTCCGCATCGCACGCATCTTCGCCGGCGAGAACTGGAACCGCGACCAGCGTTCGCCGCTGACCGAAGCCGGCGTCAACGTGAAGCAGGGCGACTATCTCATCGCCGTCGACGGTGTCGACGCGCGCAGCGTCAGGAATCCGTACGCATTGCTGCAGGGTCGCGGCGACCAGGTCGTGAGCCTGACCGTGAACGCGCGCCCGAGCGCGAACGGCGCGCGCACGGTGCGCGTGAAGACGCTGACGTCGGAGCTCAACCTGCGCTACGCCGACTGGGTCGCCGCACGCCGCGCCTATGTCGAGAAGCTCTCCGGCGGCCGCATCGGCTACATCCACGTGCCGAATACCGCGGTCGAAGGCAATCGCGAGCTCAATCGCGGCCTGCTCGCGAACCACGACTAGGAAGCGCTGATCATCGACGACCGCTACAACGGCGGCGGCTTCATTCCC
>CAMLSI010000246.1 GCA_946482585.1 uncultured Lysobacteraceae bacterium | reverse complement strand
GCAAACCCGCCGGCGTGCGCTGCGTGCAGCTCACCGACGACAACCGCTGCGCGATCTTCGAATCGCCCGACCGTCCCGACGTCTGCGGGCGGCTGCGGCCGGAGCCGGTCATGTGCGGGACGAGCCGGGAGCATGCGCTGCGCTGGATTGCCGAGCTCGAGGCGTCGACGGCGCCGCCGGTCGGCGCCGTCCTGAGGATAGCGGTGTCCTGATACGCGGCGCAGACCGCATCGCGCGCACGGTACGGGACTACGGTCCGGGAGAAGTCCATGGTGATCAAGGCTCTGATTCCGCAGTTGCGCACGACCGACATGGCGGCGTCGATCCGCTTCTACACCACCAGGCTCGGCTTCAGTCTCGAATTCCGCTACGAGGACTTCTACGCCGGCGTGCGGGCGGGTGCTCAGGTGTTCCATCTCAAGCAGATCGACGACACCGATCCGTCGATCCGCCATGTCGAGGACGGCGACCACTTCCATTTGTACTTCCAGACGGACGACATCGAGGCAGTCGCGAGCCGGCTCGCGGAGAACGGGGTCGTGTTCGTCCGCAGTGTCCACGAGACGCGGTGGCGGACGAAGGAACTCGTTATCCACGACGACCAGGGTCACACGCTGTACTTCGGCCAGCCGCTATAGGCGTCGCTGCGGCGATCGGCCCGGCCGTCGCACCGTGGCGGCGTCGCCGTCAGACGTAGTCGTTCTTGAGTTCGACGTATTTTTCGGCCGAGTAGTACAGCCGCTGGATTTCCTCGTCGCCGAGCCTGCGCACGAAGCGGGCCGGGTTGCCAAGCCAGAGTTCGCCTTCACCGACGACCTTGCCCGGCGCGACGACCGCGCCGGCGCCGACGAAGCCGTGCTTGCGCACGCGCGCGCCGTCGAGCACGGTCGCGTGCATGCCGATCAGGCAGGCGTCTTCGATCGTGCAGGCATGGATCACGGCGGCGTGGCCGATCGTGACGTCGTCGCCGATATGCGTCGCGAAGCCGCCCGGCGTATACGGGCCGTCGTGGGTCACGTGGACGATGGTGCCGTCCTGCACGTTGGTGCGCGCGCCGATGCGGATGCGCTGCACGTCACCGCGGATGACCGCGCAGGGCCAGATCGAGCTGTCCGCGCCGATCTCGACATCGCCGATCACGACGGCAGCCGGGTCGACGTAGGCCGAGGCGGCGACGACGGGGTGGATGCCGCGATAGGGACGCAGAGCCATGGCGGTAGTGGGCGCAGGAGGGGAACGGACAGCGTAGCGTGGCGCGCCCGGCCCGCCAATGGCGACAAAGGTGTTGAACGAGCGTTTACCGGCGCCGAAACCCGACTACCATTGCACGCATGGACACCGCCATCCGCCCGCCGTCGCTGAACGCCACGCTCGCCGAACTGCGCGATGCGTGGAACGCCCACCGCCCCGACTATGCCCAGCGCATGGACGACCTGGCCCGGCTGAGGACTGCGTTCAAGCAGCGCCTCGACGGGCTCGTCGACGCGATGAGCGCGGACTTCGGCCGGCGGTCGCCGCACGAATCGCGCCTGACCGACGGCATGACGGTGCTGCACGAGATCGATCTCGTGCGCGGCAACCTGCGACGCTGGATGCGGCCGCGCGCGCGTCAAGTCGACTGGACCTTCCTGCCCGCGAGCGCCGAGATCCGCTATCAGGCACTCGGCGTGGTCGGCATCATCGCGCCCTGGAACTACCCGGTGAATCTCGCGCTGATTCCGCTCGTCAGCGCCATCGGCGCCGGCAATCACGTGATGCTCAAGCCGTCGGAGTTCACGCCGCGCACTTCGCAGGTCTTGGCGGAACTGCTCGCCGACGTGTTCCCTGCCGATCGCGTCGCGACCGTGCTCGGCGATGCCGAAGTCGCCGCCGAGTTCGCTGCGCTGCCATTCGACCACCTGCTGTTCACGGGCTCGACGCCGGTCGGCCGCAAGGTCATGGCCGCGGCGGCGCCGAACCTGACGCCGGTCACGCTCGAGCTCGGCGGCAAATCGCCGGCCATCGTCGCGCCGGGCTATCCGATAGCGACCGCCGCCGCGCGCATTGCCGCGGGCAAGCTGCTCAACGCCGGGCAGACCTGCATCGCGCCCGACTACGTGCTGCTGCGACGTGAAGACCGCGATCCGTTCGTCGCCGCGTTCCGCGGCTACGTCGCGCGCCACTATCCGAACCTGCGCGAGAACAGCGACTACACGAGCATCATCAACGCACGCCAGTACGCGCGGCTCCAGGCCCTGACCGACGAAGCCGCACGGCGCGGCGCGCAGGTGCTGACCCTGCCCGACGCGGCCGCGCACGACATCGATGCGCGCGTGTTCGCACCGACCGTCGTGCTCGACGCGCCGGACGACAGCCGCGTGATGCAGGACGAGATCTTCGGCCCCATCCTGCCGATCGTGACGGTCGAGTCGGTCGATGCGGCCATCGACTACGTCAACGCCCGGCCGCGGCCGCTCGCGCTGTATCACTTCGACCACGACCGCAGCCGCACGCGGCACGTGCTGGAGAGCTGCGTCGCGGGCGGCGTGAGCGTAAATGATTGCATTTACCACAATGCGCAAAGTGAGCTCCCGTTCGGCGGCGTCGGTCCGTCGGGCATGGGCCATTACCACGGCCACCACGGCTTCGTGACGTTTTCGAAGCAATTGCCGGTATTCCGCCAGGCGCGCTGGAGTTCGCTGTCGCTGTTGCGGCCGCCGTACAAGGGTCTCGCCGATTTCGTCACGCGCTTCCTGACGCGCTGAGGCCGTACCGTCGCGGCGGATAGCCCGGGCATGAGCGCCGCGTATCGTCTCGACGATCTGACGATCGATCTCGCGCGCCGGCGCGTGCAGCGCGGCGACGTTCCGCTGGAACTGGTCGGCCTCACGTTCGACGTGTTCGCCTACTTGCTCGCCCAGGGCGATCGCGTGGTCGGTTTCGACGAACTGATCGCATCGGTATGGGCACCGGCGGTGGTCGGCGAGGAAACCGTGACGCAGCGGATCAAGCTGTTGCGCCAGTCGCTCGGCGACGACGGGCGCAGTCCGCGCTACGTGCGCTCGGTGCGCGGCAAGGGCTATCAGCTCTGCTCGGCGCCGCGCCGTCTGGAGGCGATGCCCGACTCGCCACCCGCGCGCGCCATACCCTCGGCACGCGAACTGCGCTGGCCGCTGCTGCTGCTGACGGTGCCGCTGGTCCTACTCGGCGTGCTGGCCTGGAATCGCGAATCGCCGTCCCCGCCCAGCGAGCGCGACGAACAATTGCAGCGTGCGCGCTACTACGCCGGGATCGGCCAGAAAGACGATGTCGAACGCGCGATCGCGCTGTACGAACAGTTGCTCGCACGCGACGCCGGCGATCGCGCGGCGCAGACGGGCCTGAGCTTCGCGTACAGCACGCGCGTCTGCCTCTACAACGAAGCGCCGGTCTGGGCCGACCGCGCGCAGGCGCTGGCCGAAGGCGTGCTCGCGGCCGAACCGCGCAACAGCCTCGCCGAAGCGGCGCTCGGCTATGCCTTCGATTGCCGCGGCGCGATGAATGACGCGATCGCGCACTATGAGCGCGCGGTCGCGCTCGACCCGGACGCGCGCATCGACAGTGCGGCTTCGCTGGCCTATCTCTACATGGTGCGCGGCCGGCTGGCGGACGCGCTGTCGCGCAATCTCGAGGTCGCGCGGCGCGCGAGGACGAAGCCGCGTTTTCTCGACATCCAGATCGCGCGCAATCTCGAGCTGCTCGGCGAAACCTCCGCGGCGGAACGACGCTACGCGCGAAGCTTCCGGCTGTATCCCGACAACGTCTATTCGAATGCGGCCTGGCCGCGCTGCCTGTTCCTGCAGGCCCGCTTCGGCGAAGCCGAAGCCGCGCTCGCACAGGCGCGACAGCGCAGCGAGCATCCAGAGCTCCATCTGCTGCAGGCCGAGCTCGCGCTGCTGCGCGGCCGGCGCGGCGACGCCGCTGCGGCCTATGCCGCGGCGGCGCGGCTGCGGCCGCACGCGAGCCTCGCGCAGACGCTCGCGAAAATTCACGGCGAAGCGCCGCCGGACGCGGCCTGGCTGGTCCAGCGCGCCCAGCGGCTCGGCGCCGACGACCAGCGCGGCGGCTGGCCCGAGAACCGGATCGAGCTCGCCATCGTACAGCTCGCGCGCGACGACAAGGCCGCGGCGATTGCCGCACTGCGCGGCGCCGTCGACGACGGCTGGCGCGATCGCGCCTACCTGCAGACCTCGGCATTGTTCCGCCCGCTCGCGGGCGAACCGGCATTCGCTGCGCTGCTCGAGGACGTCGCGGGCCGCGTCACGCGCGAGCGCGAAGCGGCGCGCGACACGATCGCGGCAGCCGCGGCAGCCGCGACGCGCTAGTCGCCGCTCTTCGCCGGCAACGCCGCGAGCACGTGGTCGCGAAACAGCGCCTGCGAACGCGGATGCGACTCGCGCTGGTTGTAGGCGGAACTCGTCACGACCGCGACGAGCGCGAATTGCGGCGCGACGAAGACGTAGTTGCCGCCGTTGCCCGACATCGCCCAGATCCATTCGTCCCTGCCGTGCACCGGAAAGCGGAAACGCCAGATCTGGTAGCCGTACTCGGTATCCTCGCGCGGCACGGCGCGCGGCGTCAGCATCGCTTCGACCCAGGCGGCGGAGACGACCGACTTGCCGAGCCAACGCCCCCGGTCGCGCAGCAGTTCGCCGAATTTCGCGATGTCGCGCGTGCGGTAGCGGGTGCCTCCGCCGCCCATGCCCACACCCTCGGAAGACTGGTTCCATTGCACCTGCGTGATTCCCAGCGGCTGCTCCAGCGTATCGTGCGCGAAGCGCGCGAGCGGCAGCCCGGTCGCACGCTCGACCACCGCGCCGAGCAGGAACGATCCGGCCGTGCAGTACGAAAACGCGCGCCCGTACGGACTGTCCTTCGGCCGCGGGTTCCAGGGCGCGTAGCCGCGCAGCGGCAGGTTCAGCGCGAACGCGGTCCAGTTCTCGCTGACGTACATGCGCTCTTCGTTGCCGCTCGAGAACGCGTTTTCGTCGTCGCATTCCCAGGCACTGCTCATGGTCAGCAGGTCCTGCAAGGTCATCGCCGCCTTGCGCGGATCGAGCCCGCGCGGGCGAACCCTATCGCGGAAGAACGCATAGACCCGGGCGTCGTCGCCGGAAATCCTGCCGCGATCGATGGCCGTACCCACGAGCAATGCGGTCAGAGTCTTCGTCGCCGAACGCATGTCGTTGAGCCGGTCGCGGCCGCCGCCGTTGGCATAGGTCTCATGGACGAGCCGGCCGTGCTGCGCGACGAGCACGCTCGTAATGCCGGAATGGCTCTTGTCGGCGAGCTTCGCGGCGAGCGCGTCGAACAGCGCCGTGTTCCAGCCCGCGGCCGCGGCATCGGCGACGGGCCAGCCGTCGTCGCCGGGTTCGGGCGGCGCATACGCGGCTACGGACGCGGTGACGAAGGAGAACAGCAGGATGGCGAGCGGGCGCAGCATGGTCGACTCCGGTGGGGAAGGTCCTGCAGCCTGCCGATCCGCCGAATGAAGCGCCGGAAATGCGAATGAAGAATTCTGAAGGGCGCGCCGGTGCGCGCTATTCGTCATCGCCGCGGATCGCCACGTACACGAGTACACCCGTGGCCAGCGCAAGCCCGCCGCCGATAGTCAGCAGAGCGCCGCGATCGCCGCGCGAACAGCATCAACGCGAGGCTGCCAGGCAGCGCGATCCGGCCGAACATGAGCGCATCGACCGAGAAACGCCGCGGAAATGCGCGCACAACGGCGAATGCCGCCAGTGTGGAGACGGCGAACAGCGCGGCGACGTGGAAGCCGATGCCGGTGTCCTCGCCGGACGTCAGCAGCCGGGCGATCCGCAGCGCGGCGATCCAGGCCGCACAGAGCGTGAATCCGATGGCCCGGATCAGAGACCAGTAGCTCATACGCCCTCCGCCGGACCGACGCCAAACCGCGCCAGTCTGTGCAGCCCGGCAGTCCGCGGCAAGCCGGCGGGTTACAGCAGCGGCGTGTCGTCGGCGAGCGCGTCCTTCTGTCCGCCGATCTCGCGCAGCGCGTACTGGTAGCCGAGCTCGATCGCGCGTTCGTACGCGGTCCAGTCGAGCAGGCCGACGCCGGCCAGAGGCGGCTCGAGCAGCAGGCTCGTCTTGGCGCGCCGGTCGGCATTGGCGGCCTTGGAATTGACCATGCCGGCGCGCAGCAGAATGCTCACGACACCGGGTCGGCGCGGCCGGCCGACGCGGTCGAGCAACAGGCGCCACCCGTGCGGCGAGGCGTATTCGTCGACGCTCGCATGCAGTACGTCGTCGGCACCGATGTCGACGCCGATCACGTCCCCGACCGACTGTTCGCGCATGACGTCGGTCGGCATGTTGTTGATGACGGCGCCGTCGACGAGCACCTGACCTTCGTGAAACACCGGCGGCAGCACGCCCGGGATCGCCGAACTCGCGCGCAGCCAGTACCAGAGCGGCCCGGTCCGGTGCGTCACGGCATCGCCGCTCGTGAGGTTCGCGGAAACCGCGAAGAACGGCAGCGCGAGGTCTTCGATATGGCGCTCGCCGAACGCTTCCCGCAGCAAATCGGATACGCGGCGGCCGGCCGTCATCGCCACGAAAGGAAAGGTGTAGTCCGACAGCGGGCGGCCGGCGACGAAGGCGCGCCGATAGCGTTCGACCATTTCCTCGTCGCTCCAGCCCGCCGCCACGCCGGCACCGATGATCGCGCCGATGCTCGTGCCGCCGACCGCATCGATGCGGATGCCGGCCTCGCGCAGCGCGCGGATCACGCCGATGTGCGCAAACCCGCGCGCGCCGCCGCCGGAGAGCACGAGGCCGAGACTGCGGCCCGCGATCAGGCGCGCGATGCGTTCGATGTCGTCACTGACGCACCAATGATGCAGACGCGCGCCCGGTGCGACCGAAAGCCAGGCCGCGCCGCGGCCCCACTCGATGTCGCCGTGCGCGTGGCGCAGCACGAGATGACGCGGCCGATGCTGCGCCTGCTGCGCGCCCAGGCACGCGCGCTCGGGCCACGGCGACGGCACGGTCGTCGCATCGGCGAGCAGGATCAGCGCATCGGCCTGGCGTACGCAGAGTTCGCGCCAGTCGTCGCTCGGGGCGTCCGCGAGATAGATCACGAAGCGCGACGCGGCTTCCTGCGCCGCGAACCAGGCGCTGGTCTGATCGGCGGCCTGGGCCGCATCGAGCACACGGCAGCTCCCGTAGCGGCCGAGCACCTGTTCCAGTGCCTGCGCGAACGCGCGCGCGTCGATGCCGGCGTCGTGCGGCAGCAGGGCCAGCGTGCGCGGCGAAGAAACGAGGTCGCCGGTGCGCCGCATCAGCAACCGTTCCACGGCGACGCGCGCGGCCTCGAGCATCGCCGTCGGCTGACGTTTCACGAGCGCGTCGAACGCGGCGCGCGAAAGCCGCAGCAGTTCCGAATCGCGCAGCGCACGTACCGTGGCCGAACGCGGCTGGTCGACGATGAGACCGAGTTCGCCGACGCTCTCGCCTGCGGCGATCAGGCCTATGCGCTGCTCGACGTCGCTGTCGGCGTGCTTGCGGAAAGCGCCGAGGCTGCCGGAACGCAGCACGTACAGCGCGTCGGACGGTTCGCCCGCTTCGAACAGCGTGGAGCCGCCCGGGAGCACGAACCATTCGAGCACCTGTTCCAGCGCGCCGAGCTCGTCGTCGTCCAGATGCCGGAACAACGTCGAACGGCG
>CAMLSI010000245.1 GCA_946482585.1 uncultured Lysobacteraceae bacterium | reverse complement strand
CACGATCGCCGTGGTCGCGCTCCAGATACCGGTGTTCTGGAGCCAGTAATCGCCGAACAGGTAGGCGGCGACATAGCCGACGGCGATGGCGGCCGCCATCGCGACGATCAGCGACGTTACGCCCGAGCCGAGCGTGCGTGCCTCCAGCGGCAGACCGCCCGAGAGGTAGAGGGCGTAGTCGCCGTCCTCGCGAACCGGCGCGTCGGCGAGCGACAGCACGCAAGGCATGCGGTTGTCTTCGCAGAACGCGTGCACCGCGCGCCAATCGCCGAGGCCGCCCAGCACGGCGAAGACCGGCCGCCGGCGCTGGTAGGCATCGAGCTGCGCGCGCCAGCCGCGCGCATCGCCGGTCAGCGTCCAGACATCGAGCGTCCACGCGCGATTCGCGGCCGGCAGATCGTCCTCGTAGCCCATCGGATTCGGCGGCCGCGCATCGCGCCGCGTGTTCTCGGCGTTGCGCTGCGCCAGCCACGCACGCATGACGGCGAGCATCGCGTCACGTTTCGCCGGCGGCACAGTGCCGGCCACAACGGTCGCGAAGTGGATTTCTCGCGCATCGACACCCGTCGACGTATCGCCGAGCGTGGCGAGATAGGCGGCGAGATTGGCGCGATCGGCCTCGGCCAGCGTGTAACGCGGCATCAGTGGATCGAGCGCGCGGCCGTCGCTGGCGCGGCCTTCGGCGAGTGCTCGTGCGAACGTTGCCGCGGAGTACGCGGGACGTGCCGTCGCGGCGCGCAGGCGCGCGAGCACGTCGGGCGCGAGTTCTTCCTGGAACAGCGCGCGGAAGCGCTCGATCCGGCGCGGCTCCGGCGTCGCGAACAATGACGGCCCGGTGATCGGCGGCACGTAGGCGCGTCCCTCGACGCCGCCGTAGCCGCTGCGGCGATGGCAAGTCGCGCAGGCCGCGGCAGCGCCGTCGAGCGCGACACCGCCAGGACCATGCGCCGTCGCCGGCTCGCCCGACGCGAGCACGCCGTCGCGATAGAGCCGCCGGCCGAGTACTGCGTCGCCGGTCGCCAGCGCGCGGAACTCCGCGACCAGATCCGCCGCCGTGAACGCGCCTTCGACGCGCAGCCAATCGCCGGCCGGCGCCCCGCGCAGGAAGCTCAGCGGCCGATGGCGCATCTTGTTGCCCGCATACGCGCCGAATGCGCGTTGCACGGCGACGCTGTCGTCCGGCGAGCCGGTGAGGAAGCGCCAGCCCTCGTCCGCGCCGTGCCGCTGCGCATAGCGGGCGAGCCGCTCGGGCGTGTCCTCATCCGGGTCGATGCTGATCGAGACGATCTTCAGATCGGACAGGTCGCGTTGCGCCGCGGCCGCTGTCTGCGTGAGCACGGGGCAGATCGTGCCGCAGGAGGTGAAGACGAACTGCACCAGCAGCGGTCCCGGCTGCGCGAGCACCTCGCGCAACGCGACGCGGGTGCTGCGCTGGTCGACGAGCACGACGGCGGGCACGTCCACCGCCACCGTGTCGCGCACATAGCGCGACGCTTCTGCGGAAGCCGCCGCAACGAACGCGGCGGCGACGAGGCTAGTGAATCGAAAAGATCGCCACATCGTGGTGCGTCGGGTCGAACTGGTAGAAACGCAGGCGCCGCGACGGATCGAAATTGAAGGTGAGGTTCACGCGATGGAAGCCCGTCGCATCGGGCTGGCCGTCGCCGCGCTTCGTCGCGGGCGGCACCACCACCGGATCGGGCACGTTGATGTTGATGTACGCGCGGCCGAACGTGAACCAGCAGCCCGAACCGCCGACGCGCACCGACGATTTGAACTGGTTCTCCCAGCCGCGCCCGCCGCCGAAATCGACGTTCACGTAGCGATGCTCGAAATAGTCGCCGTTGTAGAGCGATACCTTGAGCGGCGTGCCGCGCGTGACGAACTTCGTGTAGTTGATGGTGCCGCCGTCGGTGAAGTGACCGTGGATCGTATTGTTCGCGTAGAACAGCGTGAGATCGGCGGTCTTGTCGATCGGCACGTGGCGCGGCAGGCGCGTGCGATCCTTCCAGTCGTCGAACGACAGGCGCGCCTCCCGGACATCGTCGGCGACGCGCTTCCAGTCGCCCCTGCCCGCCGCCTGTTTCGCGTCGCGCATGGCCTGCCACATGATCTTGGGCGGCGCGAGATCGCCGATCTTGCCGATCGCCGCGAGCTTGGCTTCCTCGTTCGCACGCGGGTTCGCGCCGAACACGTCCTGCTCCCATTGCAGCAGGTTCTTGCCGTCGACGACTTTGAGCAGGTTCTCCGTCACCTGCACGCGCGGCGGATGCCAGCGCCAGCCCCAGGTGTAGGTGAGGCTCCAGTATTTCGCCGGCGCCATCTTGAGTTTGAGGACCGTGCGCGTGCCTTCCTCCATCGGGAAGAACGTCTGGTCCATGCCCACGTTCGGCTTGCCGAAATCGCCGGGGTTCGGGCCGGCCGGCGCATCGTCGTAGAACGCGAACGGCGAGAAATCGTCGCGGCCGCGATCGAGCACGTCGAGCGTCCAGGTGATCGTCCACGGCACGTCCTGCACGGCGCGCGTGTCGAGGAACGCGGTGTCTGACTCGATGTGGTTGTCGTACCAGATCTGGTGGATGTCCACCGTACCGCCGATCACCTTGCCGGTCGCGTCGGTGATCGGCTGCACTTTCTTCGCCTTCAGCGGCCCGGTGTAGTGCAGCAGCGGAAACCCGCTGTAGACGCGGTCCTCGACGGGGTTGCCCTCGAGGATGTCGATCACGCGTCCGATGGCGCGGCGCGCGGCGTTCGTGTCGTCGGCGCCGCGACGGTCGTCGCGCGCGATCGCGTCGATGCGCTCGAGCGCGTCAGCGAGATCCGTCGTCGGCGACGTGCGCTCGATCGTCGTCACCACGGGGTCGCCGTCGTGCAGGTTGTAGGGCACGGTCGGCGTCGACGGCAGCGTGTTGGGCATCTCGTTGCCGAGCGAGTCGTAGCTGTTCGTGTAGATCGTGGGCAGCAGGTTCGTGCCCGGCGGATCGGTGAAGGGATAGGACGGTTCGAACAGGCTCGCGCCGGTGACGACGGTGGTGGTGTCGCCGACCGTGGTCTGCGTCGATGCCGCCAGATACGGTTGCGGATAGGGATGTCCGACGTATTCCCTCGCGCGCGACGGCGACGGCAGCAGCGCGACGAGCAGCGCGATCATCGGTGCCGCCAGCACGGCGGGACCTCTGCGCCGCGCCGGGCCGGCGGGCCGCGCCTGTGCGGCGACCCACGACAGCCGCTCGACGATCCAGTCGGGCTCGGCCTTCGCCGGCACGCTGCCCCAGAGCCCGGCGGCCGCGTTGCCGTAGCGCATCACGCCGCGCGAGCAGTCCTCCGTCATGTCCGTACCGGCACCGTGCGCGTGCTGGACAAAGTGCGACCTGAGCGCGGCGAGCGCCGACGGCTCGCCGGTGAGGAGCCACCAGCCGGGCCTGGCGCCCAGGCGGCGCGCCGTGTCGGCGAGCTGGTCGCGCGTGCCGTCAGTGAACACCGAACAGATGTGCACGTCGCGGCCCAGACGCTCGCCGAGCGCGGCCTGCACGCGCGCGACGGCATCGAGCACCGGATACTCGCGCTCGCGCGACAATGATACGAAGTGTATCAATGCCGTTTTTCCGCGCAGCAGATCGTCATGGAACAGCGCGCGCTGGCCCTCGTGCGTGGCGACGGCGACGTTGGGCACGGGCGTGACGCGGCACGCCGTCGGTCCGGTCGGCGGCAGCGCGCCGGCGGTGAGGCCGCTCAGCAGCTTGCGACGCGAGGGATCGTGGCTCATGGCTCGCCCTCGCTCTGGTCCTGCTGCTGAGTGCCGTTCGCGGGCCGCGGCTCGAGATGCGGCGGCGCCGGCGGCGTGCCGTAGACGCGCTTCGCAGAGCGCGACCCGACGAAGCCTTTGCCCGGCTCGACGATGTCCCAGCGCACCATCATCGCGTGATCCTCGTGCACCACGTTGTGGCAATGCATGACGTACTTGCCGAGGAAATCGCTGAAGCGGATGTACACCTTGATCTCGTCACCCGGCAGCAACGTGGCCACGTCGCGCCGCTGGCCGCCCATGAACGTGCGTACGTGAGGCCGGCGGTCGACTTTCGGATCGAGGTTCTCGGTGAACACGTACCGGCCGTCGACGTGGTCCTGCACGGTGGTCGGCAGGATCTTGCGGCCGTTGACTTCGAGGATGATGAATTCGGTGAAATGGCAATGCACCGGATGCGACCAGCTGTTGCCGCCGTTGCGGATGGTCCAGATTTCCGCCGTGCCCTGCTCCACGCCGGCATCGATGCGGTTGGGCTCGAACACCTTTCCGTTCACCGTCCACAGGCCGCCGTCGTAGTCGAACTCCCAGACGCGTTCCTGCTTGACGATGGCGAGGTCCACTTCCGGCAGGGGCCGCAAGCGCTTCGGCACGCGGCTGGGGTCGCGCCCCGTCGCCTTGATCACGCGGAATTCCAGGATCGGCACCGGCGGATCCAGCGTGCGCCCGGAAGGCCCTCTGCCGTTGGACTGTTCGAGGGTGTTGACGATATGGATCTTGTCGCCGGGCTCGTAGTCGGCGAAGTCGATGACGACGTCCACGCGCTGCGCGACCGACAGATAGACCTGATCGGCGTCGATCGGCTCCGGCAGCACATTGCCGTCGCCGGTGAGTATGCAAAAGGGTTTTCCGGACGAGAGCGCGAGCCGATAGAAGCGCGACGGCCCTCCGTTCAAAAGACGAAAACGATACTTTCTCGCTTCTACCTCGAAATACGGCTGGATCTTGCGATTCACCGTGTAGCGGTCGCCGAGGATTCCGTCGGTGTTGAACGAGTTCCATCGCACCTGGCCGTTCTCGTCGAACAGGATGTCGTGGAAGATCAGCGGCACGTCGTATTTGCCGCTGGGCAGCCGCCAGGCGCGCGGGTTCGGGTCGTTCTCGTCGCCGGAGTCTTCCTCGTCGAACAGCAGATAGAAGCCGTCGAGCCCCGCGTACACGTTGGCTGCGGTGAAGTCCATGCGGTGATCGTGATACCACAGCGTGGTGAGCTTCTCGCGCGGATCGCGCCGTGCCGGGAAGTTCGCGTAGTGGTGGTCCCAGAACTCGCCGGAGTCGATCCAGTCCTGCGGCTGACCGTCGCTTTCGGATGCGGTATGACCGTTGTGCAGATGCGTCGTCGTGGACGGCAGCGCGAAGCTGACTCTGGAAACCCCGACGGGCGGCAGGTCGTTGTAGCGCCGCACCAGCACGGGTTCGCCGTAGCGGGCGTGGTAGGTCGGACCGGGCGTGGAACCGTCGAAACCCCACGAGCCGCTGCCGTTGCCGTAGGGCGGATCGGGATGGTAGATCCAGGTGAATTCCTGCTCGCGGATCTCGTAGAACTTCTTCGGCGGAAACGCTGCGTAGAGCTGGTGCGCGCGCGGATCGGGCGGCGGCACGAGACGCTCCACCGGCTGCTTCACGGGCGGCACGAACAGGGGCTGCACGAACGCGCGCGCGGGCGGGCTCGCAGTGGCCAGCTCCGGCTTTTCGCCGTCGGGCGGGCAGAGATAGGCGAGCATCGCCGTGGGGTTGGCAGAGACGGCCGTCGCATCGGACAGCAATCCGGTACTGCCGGCGGCAATGCTCCACTTCAGGACATCCCTGCGCTTGGGCATAGGTATCTCCGGTGCCGACCATCGCACAACGGCCGGATTGGCGAGTCTTCGGCGAGTGTGCGAAGCGCTCCCGGCAGAGTCAAGAAATAGACTCGTTTACTTTCGCGCCGCGCGCTCCGTGTTCGCGAGCGACGCGCACGACGAAAGCCGCGGAACGTCGGCGCGCGAACTCCGGCGAAGCCGACCGCGTTCCCCGCATTCCGGGCTACCATGGCGTTCGACCCTACCGGAGCATCCGATGTCCAGAGTCGTTCGCTATCGCGCCTGCCCCCTCTGCGAAGCCATCTGCGGCCTGGAATTCCAGTACGAGGACGAACGGCTCGTCGCGATTCGCGGCGATGCGGCCGATCCCTTCAGTCAAGGCCACATCTGCCCGAAGGGCAACGCCATCCTGGATCTGGAAAACGATCCGGACCGCGTGCGCAGCCCGTTGCTGCGCGAGGGCGATCGCTGGCGGGACATCGGCTGGGACGAGGCGCTGGAACTCGCCGGCTCGCGTCTTGCGGCTGTCCAGCGCGAGCACGGCGCGGCGGCGCTCGGCGTATACCTGGGCAATCCCAATGTGCACCACCTGGGCCACATCGGCTATCTGCCGTCACTGGTGAAATTGCTGCGTACGCCCAATGTGTATTCGGCGTCGTCCGTGGACCAGTGGCCGCACCAGCTGGTGGCGGCGCAGATGTTCGGCCACCAGTTCCTGCTGCCGATCGCCGACGTCGACCACACGGATTTCTTCCTGATGCTGGGGGCCAATCCGGTCGCCTCGATGGGCAGCCTGATGACGGCGCCGGGCATCGTCAGACGCCTCAAGAAATTGACCGCACGCGGGCGCCTGGTCGTGGTCGATCCGCGCCGCAGCGAGACCGCCGAGATCGCGAGCGAACACGTGTTCATCCGGCCCGGCACCGACGCGCTGTTCCTGATCGGACTGCTGCGCGCGGTGCTCGCGCCGGGGCCGCCGCGCATCGAGCGCTACGCCGGAAAACTCGACGGCCTCGACACCGTCCTGACCGCCATTGCGGACTTCGACATCGACGTGATCGCCGCGCGCTGCGGCATCGAACGCGCCACCATCGAACGACTCGCCGCCGAATTGCGCGCCGCGCCGCGCGCGGTGGTGTATGGCCGCACAGGCGTGTCGATACAGTCCTTCGGCACTCTCGCGCAGTGGCTGATCCAGCTGCTGAACCTGGTGACCGGCAATCTCGATGCGGTGGGCGGCGCGCTGCCCAACGACGCGGCGATTCCGCTCACCGGCCCCGGCACTTCCAGCGGCCAGCGCGCACGCTGGGCCAGCCGCGTACGCGGCCTGCCGGAATTCGGCGGCGAATTGCCGGTAGCGGCCCTGTGCGAGGAAATCACCACGCCGGGCGATGGGCAGATACGCGCGCTGATGACGGTGGCCGGCAATCCGGTGCTGTCCACGCCCAACGGCAAGGCACTGGAGGCCGCGCTGCCGGGCCTGGATTTCCAGGTCGCCATCGACGTCTACATCAACGAGACCACGCGTTTCGCCGACCTGATCCTGCCCCCGGCTTCTTCGTTGAGCCAGCCGCACTACGATCTGTTCTTCAACGCCTTCGCCGTGCGCCGCGTCGCGCGCTGGAGTGCGCCGCTGCGCGAGATCGAGGCGCACGAGCGCGCCGACTGGCAGCTCATCGACGGACTCGGCCGCGCCTATGCGGCGGCGGCCGGGCGCGACTACACGTCGATGCCGCCGCCGCACGTCCTGATTGCCGGCGGCCTGAAACGCGGCGATTCGGGCCTGGACTTCTCCACGTTGCGCGATGCCGAGCACGGCATCGATCTCGGTCCGCTGCGCCCCTGTCTGCTCGATCGCCTGCAGACCGCCAGCGGCAAGATCGAGTGCGCGCCGCCGCTGTTCCTGGCCGATCTGCAGCGCCTGCGCGAGAGCATCTCCATCGCGACCGCGAGCGGCGCGCTGCAACTGATCGGCCGCCGCGACATTCGCAGCAACAATTCCTGGATGCACAATGCACCCCGCCTCGTGAAGGGCAAGGCGCGACATCATCTGTGGATGCATCCCGACGACCTCGCCGCGCGCGGTCTCGCCGACGGCGCGCGCGTACGCCTGCGCTCGCGCGTCGGCCGCATCGACGTCGACGTGCAGGCGCATGACGGAA
>CAMLSI010000244.1 GCA_946482585.1 uncultured Lysobacteraceae bacterium | reverse complement strand
GGTCCCGCCGGCGAACCAGGGACGCCGCAGCAGTGGCAGCGCATCACCCCGCATCACCAGCGCGCCGAGGCCGGTCGGATAGCCGAACAGCTTGTAGAACGACAGCACGGCGAAATCGGCCGGACACGCGCGCAGGTCGATCGGATGGCCCGGCGCGAACGCCGCGATGTCGAGCAGAACATGAAAGCCGCGCGCGCGCGCCTGTCGCACCAGCGACAGCGGATGCAGCGCGCCGGAAAAATTGGATTGCGCCGGAAACGCGAACAACCCTGCGCCCGCCTTGGCCGCATCGTCGATCGCGTGTCCGGGAGCGTCGAGTTCGAGGTCGGCATTCAGCGGCAGCACGCGGGCAGGCGCGCCCGCACGGCGCGCATATTCGCGAATGCCGTTGATCGAGTTGTGGTTGTCCGCCGACAGCAGCAACGGGCGCCGCGGGCCGAACGGATAGCTTTCGGCGACGAGCTTGATCGCGGCGCTGCTGTTGGCGGTGAAGCAGACGACATGGGTCGACGCGTCGACGCCGAGAAACCGCAGCACCTCGCCGCGCGCGCACTCGATGATCGCGGTGCTCGCGCGCGCCGTGCCCGATTCGGAATGCGGATTGCCGAACAGTCCGCTGTCGAGCAGTTGCAGATGCGCGCGCAGTTGCGATGCGCCGTAGAGCGCGCTGCCGGTGTAGTCGAGGTAGCAGTGCTCCTGCGCGTCGAGCCGCGCGAACTCGCGCCGGCGCAACGCAGCGAAATCGAAGGCGTCTTCGGCAGCCGGGGCTTCCGCGCGCGGCGGGATCCGGCCGGGATGGCGACGTGCGCTCAGCATCCGCGGCGACTCCGGTGATGCGTCGGCGCCTCGCCCGGCGCGATGCGCCGCGGCGTGCCGCCGAAATAGCGACTGAGCTCGGCGCGTGTCGCGAACGCGCGCTGCGTGCGCGCCGGCGCGTCGGCGCGGATCGTCGGGAACAGCACGTCATCGTTCCAGGCCTGCAGACCGCCGCGAAGCCGCCGCAGCGGCGAACCGGGATAGCGTCGGCACAGTGCGGCGAAAGCGCCGTCGTCGATCGCCGCATCGGCATAGACGACGACGAGACCGGCCTTCGGCGCATCGCCGGCGATCTCCGCAGGACGCCGCGAACCGGCGACGCTTCCGCGTTCGGCTGCAGCGTCGTCGCGCATGTCGAGCACGAGCAGGCCGGCGCGCCCGTCACGCAGCCACGCCGCGAGATCGACGGCCGACACCTCGTCGTCGCGCAGCGACGGCTGCGGATTTCCGGCGACCGCCGAGAGCAGGCCGGCGGCGAGCGCGACCGTCGCGAGCGTGAGGCGAACGGCGCGGCTCATCGCCCACCTCGCTCGATCCGTTCCGCGACGGCGAACGCCACGAGCGCAACCAGTACGACCACGCACACCACCACGCCGTAGGGCAGCCCGAGCAGTTCGGGCAAGGTCCACGCGCCGCGCGCGGAACTGACGTAGAACGCCGACCAGCGCCCCAGCAACAGGCCCGTGGCCAGCATGCCCGCGACGATGCCGAACAGCACGAACACGCCGTCGATGCGGCCCGTCGCCGCGGACACACAGGCCGTGCCCGGGCACAGTCCGGCGACGAGCAGGCCGGCGCCGAACAGCACGCCGCCAGCGAGTTGCGGGCCCAGATAGGTCGGCGGCACGTAGAGCGCCGACAGCTCGAGCAGACCGAAGCGGCTGAGCCAGAACACGCCGAGCATGGCCACGAGCAAGGCGCTGAACATCACCTTGAGCACGCGCAGGTCGCGGCCGTAGAACTGGCCGACGAGCCGCAACGCACTGCCGAGGCCCGCGCGTTCGAGCGCGAAGCCGAAGCCGGCGCCGAGTATCAGCGCGACCGCGAGCGATGCGCCCAGCGGCGAACCTTCAGGCAGCAGCGGCGCGCTCATGACCACACCTTGCGCAACAGCGGCGCGACCGCGTAAGCGCTCGCGAACGCGACCGCGAGGAACAGCCAGCCGCCGACGCCGAGCAGCGCGCCGCCGGTCAGCGCCTGGCCGCTGGTGCAGCCGCGCGCGAACACGGCGCCGGCGGCCATGAGCACGCCGCCGCCGAACGCCAGCGCGAGGCGTTGCGTGCGCGTGATCGCCGCGGAGCGCTCGACCGTCACCCGCAGACGGCCCGCGAGCGCGGCCGACAGCCAGGCGCCGAGCATGGCGCCGAGCAGTTCGACCGTGAGCCATTCCAGCCACGGCCCCTGCGCGCCGAGGTAGTGCGCGAACAGCGGACTCGCTTCGGCCTGCGCCGGCGCGATCAGCGCGACGGCGCCGGCCGCCGTGCTCGCGAACGCGCCCGAGGCGCCGAGTCCGCGGCCGACGAGCACGAAGGCCGCGAGCAGCACGACACCGAGCGCGGCGCCGGCCAGGTACGGATCGGCATAGGCGCCGGGCTGCCGCGGCATGCTCACGGCCGGCCCCGCGCCGCGGAAGCCTCGAACGGATTGTCCTTGCCGCGCGACCAGTCCTGGAACGAACCGTCATAGAGCCGCACCGGATGACCCAGCAGCCGCGCCGCGAACAGCATGGCCGTCGCCTGCTGGCCGACGTGGCAATAGCCGACGACGGTATCGCCGGGCTTGACGCCGGCCGAGTCGAACAGCGCCTTCAATTCCGCGGTCGGGCGTATGCGCAGTTCATCGTCGGTCACGGCCGTGAACGGCACGCTGCCCGCGCCCTTGATGTGACCTTTGAAGTGAACCTGCCCGTGCGCGCCGCCGACCGAAACGCCGTCGTAGTAGGCCGCCGCGCGTCCGTCGATCACGGCCGTGCCCGGCGTGTCGAGGTGCGTGCGCACATAGTTCGCGTCGACGACGAGCGCCTGCGTCTTCAACGCGGCGAGCTTGCCGGGCTTTGCCGGCGGAACCTCCCTGCTCACCGCACCGCCCTGCTTCGTCCATGCGCTCATGCCGCCGTCGAGCAGGCTCGTGCGCTCGCCGAGGCCAGCATACTGCAGGGTGAACACGATGCGCGTGCTCGGACTGACCCAGTCCTTGCCGTAGTAGACGACGATGCGCGAATCGTCGGAGATGCCGAGTTTCTCCAGACGTGCACGCAGGTCGTCGTCCGGCGGCATTTCCAGCATGAGACCGTCGCGCGTGTGTTCCGACAGCGACAGATCGTCCATCGTGACGAAGCGCGCGCCGGGAATGTGCGCCTTGCGGTACTCGTCGTCGTCGCCGACGTGCAGCAGCACGAGATCGGGATCGCGCAGGTGCGTGCTCAGCCACCCCGCGTCGACGAGCAGGGCATCGCGCGGATCGGGCGCGCCGGCCGCCTGCGCGGCACCAGCGGAAAGAAGGACGGACAGGCAGAGGTGAAACCAGCGATTCGGTGTCATGGCGAACTCCCAGGGTGAGGTCGCCAGACTGCGCCGCGCGCACGGGCCGCGACAGCGATTGGCAGCGGACGGGAACCGCGGTGCAGCGAATGGGAGAATGCGGCGCCGCGATTCGCCTCAGCGGCGCACGCCGATCTGCGCGAAGCGCGCCTCGAACTCGCGACGCCGGTTGCGGCTCAGGCGCACGGTGACGCCGTCGGCGAGGGTGAGTTCGCAATCGCCGCGGAACAGCGGATGGATCTCGCGCACGCGCGCAAGATTGACGATGGCCGAGCGATGCACGCGAAAGAACTGCTGCGGATCGAGCTGGCGTTCGATCTCGTCCATGGTGTCGCGCAGCAGGTGACAGGTTCCGCCGCAGTGCAGGCAGATGTAGTAGTCCGCGGCTTCGATCCAGTCGATCTGGCTCGCATCGACGACGATGGTCTTGTCGCGCGCCGGTACGAGAAAGCGCGTGCGCGGCGACTGCTGTGCGCGCAGCAGTTCGGTGATGCGCGCGTCGAGTTCGCCGCGACGCCGGCTGCGTGCCTGTGTTTTCGCGCGCGCGAGCGCGCCCGCGAAACGCGCGTCGGTGAACGGCTTGAGCAGATAGTCGAGCGCATGGACGTCGAAGGCGCGCAACGCATACTGATCGAACGCCGTGACGAAGACGATGGCCGGCACGGCGTCGGCGCCGATCAGCTCCAGCAGCGCGAAGCCGTCGACCTCGGGCATCTGGATATCGAGGAACAGGATGTCCGGGCGCAACCGCGCGATCAGCGCGACCGCATCGACGCCGCTGCCCTGCCCGACCACTTCGACTTCCGCATCACGATCGAGCAGCGCCTGCACGTTGGCGCGCGCGAGCGGCTCGTCGTCGACGACGAGCACCTTGAGCACCGCCTCGGCCGCCGTAGTCACGGCGCGGCCTGCCACGGCAGATCGAGAACCGCGAGCACGCTGTCGTCGCCGGCGCTCAGGCTGAAATGCGCTGCGTCGCCGTAGAGATTGCGCAGGCGCTCGCGCGTGTTGCGGATGCCGATGCCTTCGACCGGCACGGCGGCCAGCGTGCCGCTGTTGCGGATGCGCAGGTGCAGGCGTTCGTCGACGCGATTGGCCTCCACCCTGATGGTGCCGGGCGCAGCCATCTTCGCGATGCCGTGACGCACCGCGTTTTCCACCAGCGGCTGCAGGATCAGGTTCGGCACGAGACCGCGCGCGGCCTCCGCATCGATCGCGATGCGGTAGGACAGGCGATCGGGAAAGCGTGCGAGCTCGATCTCGAGATAGCGCGCGAGCATGTCGCTTTCCTCCGCCAGCGTGACCCGCTGCCGTTCCGCATGATCGAGCGAATAGCGCAGCAGGTCGGCGAGTCCCACTATCATGGTCACGGCCTGTTCGTTGCGCCGGCTGCGCACGAGTCCGGCCACCGCATTGAGCGTGTTGAACAGGAAATGCGGCCGCAGCTGCAATTCCAGCGCGTGCAGTCGCGCGTCGGCGAGCGAGCGTTCCAGCTGCGCCGCGCGCAGCGTGCGTTCGAGGTAGCGCTGGTAGTACTCGAACGCGAGCACGCAGCCGAGCACGAGGCAATACAGGATCAGTTCCAGCGGCACACGTGAAAACAGCACGGTCGCCCAATCGACGTCGGACAGGTCGGCCGTCATGCGGTCGTACGGCCGCATCCACAGCATGAGCGCGACCTCGTACAGGGCGTGCGCGATCGCGATGCCGGTCGCGGCGAGCGCGTGGATCGCGATCGCCGGCCCGCGCAGCGGCACGACCGGAAAGCGCTGTGCCAGCCGGAGAATCCAGTAGGTCGGCACGAGCCAGGCGAACCAGACGGCGAAGAAATAGCTCAGCAGCCACGGCACGGAATGGCCGTGGTCGAGCATGCTGATCCAGACCTGGATGCCGGTCACGACGCCGAACACGAACCAGAAGGTCGCGGCGACGGGTAGGAAATGACGGGTTTTCACGCGCGGAGTGTGCCGCAAGCTCCGGCATCCCGCGCAAGATCTGCAGCCAACCGTGTCGTGGCGGCGGCCAACGGGACAGGCCTACCAGCCCGACTGATTGCGCCAGCTCGCATCCTGCGCCGCTTCGCCCTGCTGCCGCGCCAGCTGCGTCGTCCGCGCTTCGCCGTTGCAGTGCGCGCAGATGCCGGCGTAGTTGGCTTCCTTCGGATGACCGTGACTGTTGATGCCGAAGGAATAGATCCAGCGCAGATGCCGACCGCCGTCGACGAGCACCTGCGCGGTCGCGGGCGTCCAGTACGTGGCGGAACCGTGGTGATACGCCACGACGGCGACGATGCGTCCCTGCGGCAGGCGAGGAATGCGATCGAACGGGCAGTCGCCCGGCAGGATCATGACCTGATCGGGCCCGTCGCGCTCGCGCTTGACGAGCGTGACGGCGAGCCCGGAGAGATTGCGGTCATGCTGCGGTTGCTGTGCGTCGAATGGCGCGCACTTGCGGATCTGCAGCTCGAAATTGCGGCCGATATAGAAAGTTTCGGGGCGGCTCTGCAGTGATTCCGGCCAGCACACGGCATGCGGCAGGCGACTCGCAAACCGGGCGGTGCGCGGCGACACATGCTGGCGCGGCACCAGCCACGGCACCTCGCGCGCCGCTGCGTTCTTGCTGGCCGACCAGAAATGGTCCTTGTCCCAATGCGTCAGCACGATGGTGGCCGCCTCGTCGGCAGCACCGACCGGCAGACGCGCCGCGGTATTCGCCGGATCACCCTTGTCCGGGTGATCGCAGAGACCGCCGTAGTCGATATAGCAGAAGATTCGCTCGTCCTGATCGCGCAACCCGATGCAGTCCCCCTGCCCCACATCGAACACGCGGATCCCCTTGAGCGCGGTCACTCGGTCCGGATCGAACAACAGGAAATCGCCGGGATCCATCGTGGCAACGACGACCTCGCCCACATCTTTGCGTTCGGTGCTCATTAGTAAATCACCTCGAAGTCCGAGGCCTCACCTTCGTCCGGGTTACGGCGCTTGCGCGGCAATTCAGGCTCGGCGCTGACTGCGCGCACGGCCTCCGCACGAGCGGGCCTGGGTTGCAGCGGCAGCGGCAGCGGTGGCGTGCGACCGCGTTCGTCGAAGCCGGCGTCGGGCAGGAAGTCGAGGCTGAATGCACGCAGCAGCAGGCGCAGTTCCTCCTCGTCGCAGGGCCCTTCGTAGTGCATCCCGCGCAGCGCTGCAGCGTCCGCATCGATAGCCGCGTCGAAATCGGCGGCAACGATGACCGGCGTGCCGTCGCTGTCGTCGAGGCGGATCCGATGCCACACGGCATCGGAAAATTCACCGCGCCGCGCGTTGTCCAGGAATACGAGCACGACGACGAGCATCTCGGGCGGCATCGACTGCAGCCGTTCGCGGCGACGCTCCGAGTGCGCGATGTTGCCGCGCTCGCAGGGTTCGTCGAGCCACGGCATCGCAAGGAAATCGTCCGCCCGTACGCAGTCGAGCCAGATCACGCGATCAGGCGGAGCCAGACCGACGCGTCGGCGACGTTCCAGCAGCGTGTTCCAGCCGCGCGGATAGCGCGTCGACGGCACGCCCGCGTCGCCGTCGCCGAACTCGTCGATCGATTCGACGAAGGCGAAATAGCGCCCGGCATTCTCATGTTGCACCTTGCGGTTCGACGCGATGGACATCGGCACCTCGCAGTCGTCGGAATCAGCAACCCCGCAGGACGCTGTCTGTGCGCACAGACAGCAGGGGGAAAGAACGGCATTGCAGACACTTGTGCAGATATTGCTTACTGTACGCTGCACGCCGCTCCTCTCACCACCACCGTCTTGCTCTCAACGCGCCGCCGGCGCGCGCCGGCGACGCGGACCGAAGTCGCCGCTCGCCGCAGCCTTGAGGATGCGGCGGAACGTCGGGCATTCGAGATGGCTGGGCGCGCGGCAGGCCGCCGCATGACGCAATCCGTCGCGCATCACGCGCAGCTGGCGAATCGTGTCGTCGAGCGCATCGGCCTTGCGCAGCAGCAGTTGCCGGTCGATGCGCGCCTTGCCGTCCGGCGTGAACATCGCCGCCATCTCGTCGAGCGAGAAGCCCGCGGCGCGGCCCAGCGCGATCAGCGCCAGCCGCTCGAGCACGGCCGCGTCGAACACACGGCGCAGTCCACGCCGGCCGATCGAGGCGATCAGTCCCTTGTCCTCATAGTGGCGCAGGGTCGAGGCCGGCAATCCGCACTGCCGTGCAACCTCGGCGATCTCGAGTTCCGCCATGCCCTTGACCTCCAGTCGACTTGAAGTGGCAGAGTGCCGTCTCCGCACCTTCGCGGCAAGACGACCCAGGAGAAACGCACATGAACGCGACGCGTCCCGGCGACGGGGACCAGCAACGGCTATGGAACGGACAGGCCGGCCAGGCCTGGGTCGAACTGCAGGCAACCCTCGACCGGCTATTCCTG
>CAMLSI010000243.1 GCA_946482585.1 uncultured Lysobacteraceae bacterium | reverse complement strand
ATCGCGGTGGTGCGGAAAGCCGGAACACCCGATGGTGCGGTCGCCTATGGCGACCGCACGCTACGAAGGGCGGGATCGGCGGCGCGAGCATTTTGTGGGTGTCCTCAATCCCGCCTCCTCAATCCCGCCCCTTTTGTGGGTACCTCAATCCCGACTTGTGGGGTGTCCTCAATCCCGTCCTCAATCCCGGGCCGGACTCGAGGCCCTGAATCCTCTCCATCGTTTCTGCACAGTCTCCCGCCATCGTGTGCTCCAGCGGTCCACAGGGGGGCCGGTTGGGGGAACATGCCGATGAAGACGACGCTCTTTTCCTGCGGGATCGGGTTCTTGGCCCTGCTGGGCGCGACCGACGCGCGCAGTCAGGGTGGTCCGCCGCCGCCTCCGCCGCTGGGCCCCCCGCCCATTCCGGCGGGCAATCCGCAGACGGCGGCGAAGATCCAGCTGGGCACCGCCCTGTTCTGGGAAGAGCAGCTGTCGATCACCGGGACGGTCGCCTGCGGCACCTGCCATCGACCCTTCGGCGGCGGCGGGGATCCGCGTACCGCACTGGCCATGTCCGGCAGCATCAATCCGGGGCGCGACGGCCTGCTGGGCACCGGCGACGATCTGCGCGCTTCGGCCGGCGTGCCGGCGCACGGCGCGGACGGGCTCTATCAGTCGATAGCGCCGTTCGGCATGGCCGCGCAGGTCGGCACCCGCCGCTCGCCGTCGGCGGTGAACGCGGCCTATCCGCCGCTGCTGTTCTGGGATGGCCGCGCCGGCGGTGCGTTCGTGGACCCGCTCACTGCGCAGGTGCTGATCCCGCAGGGTGGGGCTCTGGAAAATCAGGCGCTGGGTCCGCTGGTCAACACCGTCGAAATGGCCTTCAGCGGCGCGACCGTCAACACGATCGGCCATCGCCTGACATCGGCGCGCCCGCTGGCGCTGGCGCTGAACGTGCCCGATGCGCTCGAGGCCTGGATCGCCGGCCGGAATTATCCCGCGCTGTTCGCCGAAGTCTTCGGCAGCCGCGATATCACTGCGGCGCGCATCGCGATGGCGATCGCCGCGTACGAGCGCACGTTGAATGCCACACAGACCCCGCTGGATGCGGAGCGCGGCGGCACGCCATCGCTGACCAACGCGGAGCGCGCCGGCCAGCAGGTGTTCGTCGCCAACGATTGCGCGGCCTGTCATGCGGGTCCGCTGATCAGCGATAATCAGTTTCACTACATCGGCGTGAGGCCCGTCGATGACGACCTCGGCCGATTCGTGCAGACCAACAACCCGGCGGACCGCGGCGCGTTCCGCACGCCGAGTCTGCGCAACGCCGAGCTGCGCGCGCCGTACATGAGCAACGGTCGCTTCGCCACGCTCGAACAGGTGGTCGACTTCTATGACCGCGGCGGTGACTTCACCGCGCCGAACAAGGATCCGCGCGTCCGCCCGCGCAACCTGACGCCGCAGCAGAAAGCCAATCTGGTGGCCTTCCTGAGGCGACCGATGACCGACCCGCGCGTGGCCGCTGAAGCGGGTCCGTTCCAGCGCCCGACCTTGTTCACCGAAAGCGATCGGATTCCGCATATCGTCGGCACTGCGCGGGCGGGGTCCGGCAATGTCGTGCCGCAAATCGGCGCGCTCGAACCGCCGTTGCTGGGCAATACCAATTTCACCGTCTCCGTGGCGAACGCCCTCGGCGGCGCTGCCGCGACGCTGGTGATTTCCCATAGCGATCCGGGCCTGCAGACCACCATCCCCGCTGGCGATTTCGCAAGCCATGCCATCGCCCTCGGCGGTGCCGGAAGCGGCGGTGGTTCGGGATCGGTCAACGTGAATCTGGGCAACGATCCCACGCTGCTGGGCCAGACGCTGTACGGGCGCTTCTACATCGCCGACCCGGGCGCGGCGAACAGCCTGGCGATCACGCAAGCGTTCCAGATCACCGTGTTCGGCGATGCCGACCTGATCTTCCGCACGGGGTTCGAGTAAGTCCTGGATCAGTGCGGCCTGCGGTCGTCGCGGCGACTGCAGGACCGAGGAGTACCGGGTCGTCTCACCGCCTCGATCGTGCGCTCGCTTTCGCGAGCACACGCTACCGGCGGGCGAATCGGGACACCCACATTCATGCAATTGTGGGTGTCCTTGATTTAGCGGAGGTGCGAATCGGGACACCCACATTCATGCAATTGTGGGTGTCCTTGATTTCGTCTGCACTTCGCACCAGCCTTCGCGGCGGCGGGTATTCGGTGAGGTTACCGCGCCGGGAGGAATCCGCGGTTGCGCAGCAGGCCGGCCGATGCCAGGGACACCAGCAGCCCGACCGGGAAGATTTCGAGGAAGGTCATGGGCAACCGGATCAGCGGGTTGGCGTACATCACCTTGAAGTGCTCCATCTCGGCGCTGAGTTTTGCGATGGCTTCGGCGCTCGCGCCTTTGGCCTTTTCCTGGTCGATCAGGAAATCGGAATAGCTGGTCGCGAAATCGACCTGGGTGACCGCGACGGCGAGTTCCCACGACGCCATGTAGAACAGGCTCGCGACGAAGCTGATGCCGAGCCCCAACCCGAACGCTGGCCAGAACCCGATCACGCCGCCGAGCGCGCGGTCACGGTGGCGCTTGATGGCGACGAACACCGCACTCAGCGCGATCAGCATCGTGAGGTAACCGGCGACCTCGCCGTATTCCAGCATGCCTTTGCTGGCCAGCAGGATGGCCATCGCGGACAGACAGCCGCCGGCGAAGAGGCCGGCGAGGGCGCCGTAGGACAGGATCTTGCGCAGCATGGGTGACGTCTCCTGGGGGATGGGCGAATGGCCGCATTGACCCGCATCGTCGGCGCCGCAGGCAATCGTCCGAATGGGTGATTCCGGTGAAATCACTCCAAAAAACCAAGCTCGCGCGCCTTGAGGATGGCGTCGGTGCGTCGTTTCGCGCCGAGCTTTTCATAGAGCCGCGCCACATGCGTCTTCACCGTGTTGGGCGAGACGGACAGCCGCTGTGCGATCTCCTTGTTCGAGTGCCCTGCGGCGATCTCGCGGAGGACTTCGAGTTCGCGTTCGCTGATGCCGAGCGCCGCTTGCGCCTTGGGGTTGCCGTCGAACGGCTCCGGCGCCGGCCGCGCGAACACGCGCACGCCGAGCACGATGCCGAGTACCAGGAACACCGTCGCGACGACGAACAGCACCACGTCGCCCGAATGCAGCCGCGCCAACCGCTGGTAGTCGAGCCACTGCAGCGCGATCGCCCCGACCGCGAGCAGCGCGCCATAGCCGACGATGGGTTTCCAGAGTCCGGTCATCGCGCGGAAGCGTGCCACGGCGGGACGAGGCGGGGCCAGCGTGATCGAGGCCCCGCGCCGGAGGGCAAAGTTCGGGACACCGGCAAAGTTCGGGACACCCACAATGCCGGGCAAAGTTCGGGAGACAAAGTTCGGGACAAAGTTCGGGACACCCACAATGCCCGTCACCGTTGCACACCCTGGACCGCCACATGGCGATCTGGACGGGAAGAATTTCTGGACACCCACAAGACGATGCTGCCGACAGCGCTGGACGACAGCACTGAACGATGACCACCGCCGATTCGCGCGTGCCCGCGCTACCGGCAACGTCCCCGCGCGCTGGGGCCAAGTTCGGGACGGCCAAATTCGGGACACCCACAATGCCCGTCACCGTTGCACCCCCTGGCCGCCGGATGGCGATCCGGACGGGAAGAATTTCTGGACACCCACAAAACGATGCTGCCGACAGCGCCGGACGACAGCACTGAACGATGACCCTCGCCGATTCGCGCGTGCCCGCGCTACCGGCAACGTCCCCGCGCTCTGCGCGGCAGTGCCGCGTCAGTTGCGGAACGGACAGGCGGCTCCGACCGGCGGCGGCGTCTTCGCGAGTTCGTTCCGCAGCAGTTGCGCGACCCGGTTCGACCGCATTTCCGTGGGGCCGTAGGCCAGGCCGAAGCGACCCAGCGCTCCGGCAATCCGGGCGCGCACCGCGCAGCCTTCGTGCTGCGACAGCAGGGCGTCGGCGAGCAGGAGGCCGAGGTCGAACACGGGACGCGGCGCCGGTGCCTGCCGGCGTTCGTCCAGCACCCGGGACAGGGCCTCGCGTGCCTGCGGCAGATCGCCCGCGGCAAGGTGTGCCAGCGCAATGAGGCGCAGCGGAGCTGCGATGGCCAAGTGGTTGTCGCGCATACGCTGATGCGCGATGTCGAGCGCTTCTTCGGCGCGTTGCAGCGTCGCTGACGCGTGGCGCAGCGCGAAGTGGCAGAAACCGGACTGCAGGAGGAGGTTGAAGCGGTTGGTGAGATAGCCGTCGTGCTGCTTGAGCACCCCGATCGCGGCATCGGCGCGTTGCGCGCAGTCGGCATCGCGGTCGGTGTCGAAGGCGATATCGGCGGCGGCGAAGTCGAGGTCCGTCTGCAGGTAGAAGGGAATCTCATAGGCGCCCGCTTCGCGCACACGGCGCACGGACGCCTCGACGTCGTCGAGCAGCCGGGGCAGCTCGGCGCGTTGACCGCTGTTGCGCAGGATCGTGATGAGAGTGACGGACGCCTGGATACGCTCGGCGCTGTCGCGCCCGCGCAAATCCGTGCTCAAGGCGACCATGTGTTGCGCGGACGCGCGCGCGGCCGGCCAGTCGCGGGAATTCATGGACGCCTCGGTGAGGTAGCGCAGCGCGCTCCATCGCAGCCAGAAGATCCGGCCGCGGTCCGCCGCTGCGGCGGCGACGGTGTAGCGTTCCCGTGCCTTGGCATACTCGCCGCGGGAACTGGCGAGTTGGCCGTCGATGAGCGCCGCGCGGGCGAGGCTCTCGGCGTCGGTTTCGTTCGTGCTCGCCGGCGTGGACAGCGCCATCACCGTGGCCACGGCGGCTTGGGCCTCGTCTCGCATCGCCAGGCCGTAGAAACAGCCCGCCGAGGTCGCGTAGAACTGCATCCGTTCCGATGCGCCGGCGCTGCCGGCATCGGCGATGGAACAACTCCAGGACACCCACGATGCCCGCCCCGGTTGCGAAGCCGGGGGCGGTGACACGCGACTGGCCCGAGCTGGCAGGACAGCAACTCCAGGACACTCACAACAACTCCAGGACACCCACGATGCCCGCCCCGGTTGCGAAGCCCGCCCATGTGGGACCGTCACACGCGACGGGCTCGAGCAGGCACACTCCCGCTACTCCGCTGGCGTTCCCCGCATCCGCATGACCGATCCGACGATTCCCGTGCTCGGCCTCGCCGTCATCGACAGCCTCAATCCGTCGGCGCTGGCGGTGACGCTCTGGCTGTTGTCGCAACCCGGCGCGGTGCCGCGGGTCATCGCTTACGTCGGTGGCATCCTCGTGGCTTATCTCGTTCTCGGGATCGGATTGATGCTGGGATTGAGCACGGCCATGCGCGTGTTCGGCGACGCGCTCAGCCATCCGGTCGCGCTGGCCATCCAGCTCGCGATCGGACTGGGTCTGCTGGGCTACGGCATCTTCGCGCCGAAGGCCGGTGGGGAGCCGGTCGAACCGTCGCTGCCAGGAGCCGGCGGTCTTGCCGGCATGGCACTGCTGGGCATGACCATCACTGCGGTGGAACTGGTGACCGCGCTGCCGTATTTCGCCGCGACGACGCTGATGACCTCGGCCCAATGGCCTGCCGTGCAATGGTTGTCATGGCTGCTGGTCTACGACGCGATCTTCGTCGCGCCGCCGATGCTGCTGCTGGCGTTGCATGTGCTGCTGGGTAGACGTCTCGGTGACCGCTACGCGCGCTGGCGCACGAGGCTGCAGCGCGGTGCGCGCGAAGCGATGCTCTGGATCGTCGCGCTCGCGGGCCTCGCGTTGTCGGGCGATGCGATTGATCGCTACATCGCCAAGCATGGCAAGCAGGCAGACGTGCAGGCCGCGATTGCCGCCCACCGCGAATGATCCGGATGCCGATGGCGAATCGCCTCCGACGAGTCGGCCGCGCCCGTGCCGTGGTCAGTGCGCCGCGCGCGGCAGCGAGGCGCGACGCCGTGCGGCGCGTTCAGTCATAGGGATAGTTGAGCTCGCGCCACGCGCAGAACAGCATGCCAGATTCGAGGGCGGCCGTGATCGCAGGGACTTT
Organism: uncultured Lysobacteraceae bacterium; assembly: GCA_946482585.1. The sequence continues at coordinate 1,794 of CAMLSI010000243.1, read as the reverse complement.
CTGCGAATCGGCGGGAAAGACCTTGGCTTCGACGCGCTCCGCGTCCTTCTGTTCGAGCAGCACGCCGAACGCGACGAGGTGCAGCGAACTGTCCATGCGCAACGCGAGCCACACGCCGCCGTCGTTCGTGACGCCGCGCTCGAGGTTCTGACGAATCGTCGGCGAGATGGACACGATGCCGCCGGATCCGCTGGGCATGTCGCCCGACGCGCGTATCGTCGACGCGGTACACGGCTTGCCGGTTGTCTCCAGTCGGCCCGCGATCGTGGCGACAGTGCCCGGCAGATCGATACGGACGACCTGGCGCGGTTTGGCCAGCTTCGACGCGACGATGTCCGCTGTCGGTCGATCCGACATGCCCGCACAGGCCGCCAACGCCAGCGACGACAGAGTGAGCAACGCGATACGGCAGGCAAGACGATCGAACATGGCTGGGGTTTCCTCGATGACTGTGAGCGGTAACGGACGCCTGTGTGTCCGGTCCGGTTGCGCGCCGGATGTAGCCGGCTGTCCCTTCGGCGCCACCCGTTTGGCGGGATAGCTGTTCGCTCCGCGCACTAGCGTGAATCCGACGACGGGCCCGTCGCCGCCCCGCTCGACACGGATCGGCAGGTCTTGCGCCGTCATGAAAAACGCGGTCTCCGATTCCGGGAGCGGCTCCATGCGTCTGGCGTCGGACAATGCGCTCCGGAAGTAGCGGTGTTCGCCTTCGGCGATCCGATGAGCGGGCTGAGTCGTCGGCGGGCTCGCCGCCTACGTGCTGCACAAGTTCGAGCAGGCACGCAGCGAGATCTAGTCTACGACCTTGCGGTATCGGACGCGCACCGCCGCGAAGGCATTGCCACCGCATTGATCGAGGAACTCCGGGCGATCGCCGCGGCGCGGTGCTTACGTCATCGTCGTGCAAGCGGACTACGGCGACGAGCCGACGATCACGCTCTACACCAAACCCGGTGCGCGAGAGGGCTTGCTGCATTCCGACATGACGCCTCGGGCGAAACGGCGCGGGCCTTGAGCGGTTGCGACGCGCCGGACGTCGTCGGGGTACAGCGGCGGGCAGAGCGCCGGCAGATGTGACGAGCTCGGCGCGCAGCGCGATCGACGCAGCCCCGTCAGCGGAACACGACGCGAAATCGGCGCGAGTGCGGGCCGATCACCGGCCGTTCGACCGGCAGCACCTCGAAACCTTCCACGCCGTCTTCGTTGCGCATCCAATCGTCGACGTAAGGAAGCATGTGAGGATCGCTGCTCGTGATATCGATGTCGATGACGGCAGCGGCGCATTCGCCATTCGCGTCAGGAGGTGCTTCCGGCTGCAGTACGAATCGCGCGAGTTCCGTGGCCGGCGACAGGCGCGTGATCAGTCGCTTGGAGAACTGTGTGATGCGCAGCGGTCGTTGCGCGCACATCATCGCGCGGTAGGTCGGCGCGCGCGTGGTGGGCGGGAGCTCCGCCGGCGCGAGCGGAGTGGCAGCCTCGAACGCCAGCGGTTCGAAGCGTTGGTAATCGGCGATCCGGATCCGGCGCAGCGCGCGCGGCAGGGGTATTGCGGTGATGCGGTAGCTGAGGTGCTTGGCCAGCAACGCGCCGGTCTTGTCGTGAGCGAGCCAGGTCTCGTGGTGCATGGCGTGCGTTTCGCCGCCGACGGTTCCCGGTCCGACGGCGTCGGAGACCAGTGCCCAGTGGTTCCGGCACTGCAGCGCCCGGTATTGCGTGTTCAGCGGGCCCGGCGGACCCACGTCGGCGAATGCCGCGAGATAGGCATAGACGCCGGCCATCTGGTCCAGGATCGGC
>CAMLSI010000242.1 GCA_946482585.1 uncultured Lysobacteraceae bacterium | reverse complement strand
TTCGCCGCGTACGCCGAACACCAGCCCTTCGCGCTGACCGACTTGCCCGGAAACAACTGGCACGGGCCGCTGGCGCCGTTGCCCTGGAAAAAATTGCAATTGGCGCATTGTTGCTGCGCCGTGTGTTTCGGGAACTTGGCAGCGTCGACCTGGCTGCCGTCGGCTTTGTAGCCGAGCGCCTGCGCGGTCGGATCGGATTCCGACAGCGGTGACGTATCAGCGGCGGCCGGCAGTGCGATCGCAGCGCCGGCCGCGGCGACGGCCGCGAGAAACCGGCGGCGCGCGGCCACGGTCGGAACGTCGGGCGGAGTATTGCCTGGGGTCTTCATGGGTAGTCTCCGGTTTCAGGATTCAGCGCGGCATTGCCGCAAGCCATGCGGCGAGCTCGGCGATCGCCGCGTCGTCGAGATTGTGCGCGACGCCTTGCATGATGCGCGCATTGCTCGTGTCGGCGGGCTCTCCGTCACGGTAGTCGCGCAGCTGCGCGGCGAGATATTCGGACTGCTGCGCCGCGAGCGCAGGGTAATAGTCGTACCGCGGAGCGTCCGCGCGATGCGGGTGTCCGCGTGCGTCGGCACCGTGGCAACCCTGGCAGGGCACGATGCCGCGCGCGGGATCGCCGTCGCGGAACAAGCGCGCGCCGGGGGCGTCCGCGCGCGCAGCCACTGCCGGCACGGTACGCGATTGCGCGGCGAAGTACGCGGCGATGTCGCGCAGGTCGCCGTCGGTCAGCGACTGCACTTGCGCCGTCATCGGCGATGCCGGATCGGCGCGCCGGCGGAAGCCGACGAGGTTCTGGTAGAGATAGCCCGCATGCTGCCCGGCCAGCGCCGGGAATGCGGGCACCACGGAATTGCCGGACGGTCCGTGGCACGCGACGCAGACGACGACTTTCGCCGCACCGGCCGCGGCATCGCCACGGATCGCGGGCGCGTCGCGCAGGTCGACGAAATCGCCGGCCGCCGCGAACGGCGAGACCAGCAGCAGCGCGATCGCATGAAGGCGTTTCATCGCAAGGCTCCACGCGGCGGACGAATGTCCGCCGCGCCGTCAGGGTTCAATCGATATCGAACGACTGCAGGGTGACCGGCACCGGGTTCACGATGATGGTGCCGCTCATGCTCTGGCCGTGCACGTCGCAGAGATAGCCGGCCGTGCCCGCGTTCGGGAACGTCACGGTCTGCTGCCAGGTCCCGCCGCCGGGCTCGCCGTTGCCGCCGCCGACGCCGTCGCACCCGTTCGGGCCGCAGCGGAATGCAGTGATGGCGCCCGGCGTCGAGGCGACGTTGTGGAAGCCGGCGACCTGACGGAACGTGACGGTGTCGCCCGCGGCGATCGTCAATGTCGACGGCACATAGACATTGCCGCCCTGGCCGACCAGGACTTCATGGTTGGCCGCGCCGGCCGCGAACGGCAGGAGCAGTGCAGCGCCGAGCAGGGTTTTCTTGAATTTCATCCTTTCTCTCCTTTTCTACTTTCGTGAAGCCGCTCGTGCGCACGGGCCGCAGCCCGCACGCGACGCGCCCCTGCGCCGCGTCACAACCTGATATCGAGCAGCAGACCGATCAGGTTGGTGGTGTAGCCGCGCGGGCCGCCGTCGATGTAGACGCGGTGGTCGATGACGCGGGTCTGGTCGAGTCCGAGGTAATGCCAGTCGTCGACGCGCCCGCGCTCGACCAGGTCGAATACGCGCAGCGAGAAGCGCGGTGTCAGCGGAATGCTGAGTCCGACGTTCAGGCTGTCGACGCGATAGCGCATGGTCGGAAAGCGGCCGTCGGTCGCTCCACCGAGTCCGTCCTCGAAGTACGCGAGCGCGACCGGCGAGGCGAAGCGATACGCGGTGACGCCGCGCGCGTCGACGAGGTTCCAGCCCGCGTCGAGACGCACAGGACCGAAGTCGTGGTCGATGCGGACGCCGGCGTTGAGATTGCGCTGCTTGTCGAACACCCACCAGCGGCCGCTGTCCGGAAAATCGGGACCGCCGAGGCTGCCGTCGGGACCGAAGACCACATCGGCGACGTTCGCCATCACGAGCCGCGCACGGTCGGCGCCGACATGGATGCTGGCCAGCGTCGCCGGCGACGGCTGCCATTCCCACTGCAGATTCACGCCGGTGCGGTCGTAGGCCTGGCGACCGATCTCCGCGCCATAGTCGTTCCAGTCGCCGCGAATGCCGGCGCTGAGATTCGCGGTATCGGCCAGCGCGATCGTCGCGCTGAGGTCGAGTTTGTGCTCGCGCCGGTCGGCGAGGTCGTACTTGCGCATGGCGTCGACCGTGAACGCAGGCACACCGCCGCCCGGCGTCACGAAGCCCGGCAGGCTCGAGGAGTAGGCCTGGCCGTAGGGATCGGGCACGTAGCGATCGCCATGCTGGTCGAGCCAGGTGTAGTTCGCACGCAGGGTGAGCCATTCGACGCTGCGATCGACGTAGCTCAGCTTCGCGCTGTCCTTGTCGATGCGGCGCCGCTCGCGGTTCGTCGGCTCGTCGCGTTGCGTGTCGAGATTGAGCCCCAGCGTGCGCCGTTCGCCGAGACGCCAGTCCGCGCCGAGGTTGGCGCCTTCGGTCTGCAGATCGAACGGAATGCTGCGCACGCGCGTGATCACGGAAGCGGCCGTCAACGGATTCCAGGTGCCGAGCGCGCCGGCCTGGATGCTCGCCTGCGCGCCGTTCTCGGTGATGTAGCCGTAGTCCCCGGTGATCGGGTTGTACGCGAGATAGGTGTTGCGATAGTCCTCGCGATTGAAGCGCACGCCGCCGCGCAGCTGCAGCGCACTCGTCGGCTGCAGCACGAAACGGCTGTCGAACGAAGACGTGTCGATGCGCAGGTCGGCGCTGTCGCGCGACAGGGCGGCGGACGTATTCCAGTCGGCGCAGGCGTGCAGGAAGCGATTCGTCGCGCTGGGCACGCCGCTGCCGTCGATGTCGACGCCGAACGTGCCACTGCAGTCGATCGGCGCGATCAGCCCGTCGTCCTGACTCATGCGGCCGGCGGCGGCGGTGATGCTCAGCTCGCCGTTCCACGGCAGGCGCCGCGTGAGGCTCGTGCGGAAATGGTGGTAGTCGTTGTCGGGCTCGAGCGCGAACTGGCCCTGATAGACGGGTGCCGAGGTCGCGCCGGGCCGCGTCGGCGACAGCGCGAACGGGCTCTCGAAACGGAAGCGCCGATAGCGGTCGCGATAGAACGAGCCGTCGTAGGCGAAGTCGACGCGCCAGCGATCGCCGGCATAGCGCAGGCCCGCCTCCAGCGCGATCGTGCTGTCCTCGACGGGCCGCGGCGTCTCGAGCACGCCGGCATTGCCCGGGAAAAGGAAATTGTAGAAAAACGCGCCGCCGAACGGTCGCGCACCGCTGCGCTGCTCCTCGCTGACCTTCGCGTGCGCGATCCAGCGCGGCGTGAGCCACGCGTCGATGCCGAGCCCGCTCTTGTTGCGCACGACCTGCAGCCGCTGCGGCGCGACGCCGGCCACGGCCGCGGCGACGTCGGCGCTGCTGCTCGCGCCCGGCGCGAGTTCCGGCAGCAGGGTCAGCGCATTGCCGCCGACGCCGTTCCAGATCGGCCGCGCCGAGTCGCTGACGACATTCGGCAGTTCGCGCAGGAACGCCTGCACCTTGTAGCTGCCGGCGCGGCCGAAGGCGGCATCGAAGAACGCATCGTCGCTGCTGATGCGGCTCGCGCGCAGGCTCGCATAGCTGCCGTCGTCGGGACGGCGCAGCGCGATGTCGATGAGACCGAGTACGAGGCCGCTGTCCCAGCGCACGTAGCGATTCCACAGTGCGTTGTCGTCGTCGCCGAACGCGCCGATCCAGCCGAGCTGCACGTGTCCGTCGTATTCCCAGTCGCCCAGTCGCTCGAATGTCGGCGGCTCGAGCGGACAGGCGTACAGCAGTCCGGCCGGCGAACGCCGCTGGCCGGGGCGCAGCCAGCTCGTGCCGCGCGGGTCGGTGTCGTCGCCGGCGGCGGCGCGGCCCTGCAGCAGCGGGTTGCCGAAAGCCATGTCGACGCCGCTGCCGCTGTCGGCGCTCACGGCGGCCGGCAGCGCGAGCAGCAGCGCGAGCGGCAGGGCGGCACGAACGTAACGCGGTGCGGGCATCGCCGTTCTCCTGCCTTACTCGTGGAATTTCGGGCCGGACGGCGCGTTCGAGCCGTGCACCTGCGCGTGGCAGGTCAGGCAGGCGCGGCCCATCAGGCGTTCGTCGGGATGTGCGCCGTTCGCGAGCGATGCCGGCGTCTGCAGATCGTTCGGATGCCCGAGCTGGCTGTGACATTGCTGGCACAGGAACGGCACCGGCGCGACGAGCAGCGCATGCTGGTTCGAGCCGTGCGGCGTGTGGCAATTGAGACAGCTTTCGCGCACGGGCGCGTGCTCGAACAGGAACGGCCCGCGCTTTTCGGCGTGGCACTGATAGCAGGTCTCGTTGACGGTCGCGGTCTTCAGCAGCGGCGCGGTCAGCGAGCCGTGCGGGTTATGACAGTCGGCGCAGCTCATCTGCCCTTCGTTGAGCGGCATGTGCGAGCGACGGCCGAACTGCATGCGCACATCGTTGTGGCATTGCGCGCAGGTGTCGTTGATCGAGCGCTTCGCGAGCAGCCCGTCGCCGGAGAATTTCGCCATCGGGTTGTGGCAGTCGCTGCACGACAGGTCGTTGCGCTGGTGAATCGATCCGGCCCAGTGATCGCGCGCGCCGCCCTGATGGCAGCCGAGGCATACCGCGGTCTGCTCGGCGACCGGTGTCGCGGAAGTCCGCGTGTAACCGATGATCAGGCCTTTTCCGGTCGGCTCTTTCGCATGCGCGGACCCGGGGCCGTGGCAGGTTTCGCAGACCGGCACCGACGGATCGGATTTCGCCGCCGCAAAGAGGCCGAGCGCATGCAGGGTATGCGTGAAGTGTTCGCTCTCGAGCTGATGACAGGCGACGCAGACCTTTTCGCCGACCGGCGTCGCGTCCGCAGCACGCGGGTTCTCGGCCACACGCGCGGCGGCAAAACCGGGCGCGGCGAGGAACTGACGCGCCCCCTGGTCGGCCTGCGCGCCGCTAAAGTCGGCCGGCAGGCGCTCGGCGAGTTGTTCGCGCGTCTGCTGCGCCCACGCCGGGGCGGCGATCGCGAGCAACAGCAGCACGGCGCGGCGCGCCCACGTCCCTGCGAGCCCCACAGCGCAACGATGCATGCTCAAGGTCCTTTTCCGATGGCGGGCCCGCCGCTGTCGCCGTCGCAGACGGCCGCCGTGCGGCGCAGCGCCGCAACGGCGCGGCAGACGTCGATCGCGGCCTTGTCGAGCTGGCTGTTCTGCAGCAGTGCGGCGAGCGTCGCCGCCGATTCGTCCGGCTTCAGCGCGAGCAGCAGGGCGAGGGCGCCGGTCACGTGCGCGGTCGCGAGCGAGCTGCCCGAGGCGTAATCGAAATGTCCGCCGGGTTCGAGCGTCAGGATGTCGCGGCCCGGCGCGCGCAGCACGCGCGCATTCGACGGCGCGCCCTCGGCGGCGTCGACCGCGATGACGCCGGGCACGGCGACCGGGAAGCCGACGAGCCGCCGGTCCGGCGGCACGGCGCCGACGACGAGCGTGCCGCGCTCGACCGCATGGGTCACGAGTTGCTCGAGCAGCGGATCGGCCGGACCGCCGAGGCTGAGATTGATGATGTGCGCGTCGGACGCGAGCGCCGCGCCGAGCGCGAGCGCGAGCGTGTAGGAATTGCAGCGTGCGCCGCTGGCCGGCGGCGGCAGGGTCCAGCAGGCGCGATACGCAAGCACGTGCGCGGCCGGCGCGATGCCGACGATGCCGAGCTTGTTGTTGGCGACCGCGGAAATGACCCCGGCGACTTCGGTGCCGTGACGCTCGGCACGCGCCTCGCCCGTACCGACGAAGTCGCGCTGCTGCACGATGCGGCCGTCGAGGTCGGGATGCGCGGCGTCGACGCCGGTATCGATGAGCGCGATGCGCACGCCGTCGCCGCGCGTCGCCCGCTGCGCGCCGGCCGCCGCGATCGCGGAGAAGCTGTGCTGCAGGCCGAGATAGGGATCGTTGTAGGCCGCGTCGGGCACGGCCGGGACGGGTGTCTCGCTCGTGAAGGGCGGGGCATTGCCGAAGGTGTCGAATTCCTGCAGCGGCTGGGCGATGCGCACGCGCTTGTCGCGTTGCAGGCGCTCGAGCATATCGGCGCGGTCGGCCGTGGGCGGCAGTGCGAACACCATGCAGCGCAGGCGCAACGGCTCGATGACCCAGACCGACAGTTCGCGCAGGGAGTAGTCGGCCGACAACCGCTTCGCCGCCGCCACGCCGCGGTCGCCGCCGCCATAGTTCGGCAACGCGTCGTAGCCCCGCGGTGTCGCACCGGCACCCGGCTGCGGATCGGGTTTGTTCGCAACCGCGACGATGATCATCCGGCTCGCGTCGTAACCCGCGGCCCAGTCCGGCGCTTCGACCACGCGCGTCGCCGCCCCGGCGCTCAGCGCACAAAGGCCGAGCAGCAGGGTTCCGAGACGGCGCAGCAGCGGCGCGGCGCGCATGGCGTCAGTACGCCGGGCCGGCAGCGCCGGCGATCGGTTCGACGAGCATCACGCCGGGCTCGCTGCGCAGGCGCGCGATCGCGTTGCGCACGAATTCGCTGTCGCCGGCCATGGCGGCATCCTGGGGTGCGAGTCCGAACGCGGCGTTGTCGGCCGTGCTCTCGACGATGCGCAGTTGCGTCTCGCCGAGCAGGCCGCGCAAACGGGCGAGCGTCGTGTCCGGCGCGACGACGAGGCGTATCGCCGCCGGCTTCCGCGCGCCTTCGCTGCTCAGGGTCCGGTAGCCGGAGCCGCCAGCCGCAGGCGGGCCGGCATCCGGCCGTCCCAGCATCATGCCGCCGAGCAGCGAGAGTCCGATCGCCTGGACCACGACCGCCGCGGCGAGCCAGGGCGTCCAGCGTCCGGCCGCGGCCCGCGGCCCTGCCGGAAAGCGGGCCGGCGCGTCGAGCGCGGGAAACGCGGCGCCGGTGAGCGGCAGCTCGGTGTCCAGACGCGTCAGCAGACGCTGCAGCGCGGGCTGCGGATCGGGCGCCGCATCGGCATCCGCATCGGCGAGCAGGCCGGCCTGGAACTGCTGCTGCAGCGCGAATTCGTGGCGGCAGTCGGCGCAGTCGCGCAGATGCTGTTCGACGCGCTCGCACTGCTCCGGCGTCGCGGTACCGTTGACGACCCAGGGAATCAGGTCCCAGGTCCGGCAATGCGCATTCGGTTCGTCGCTCATGGGGAATTCCGTACTGAAGAAGGTGCGGCGCCGTCGTCGCCGCCGAGCGCCGGCAGCGAGTTGCGCAGCCGCAGCCGTGCGTGAAACATGCGTGCCTTCACCGTGCCCGTCGCGCAGTTCATGATCGTCGCGATCTCCTCGCAGGACTGGCCGAGGTAGTAGGCAAGCTCCATGGTCATGCGCTGTTCCGGCGACAGCAGCGCCAGACCGCGGCGCACCCAGTCGTTGAGTTCGCGCCGCTCGGTTTCGCCGGTGTCGGCGCCGGACAGGTCGAACGGCTCGTCCGGATCGGCGTTCATGGCCGGCACGTTCTGCCGCAGCGACTTGAGCATGCAGCGGTAGGCGATGCCGATGATCCAGGTCCCGACCTTGGAATCGCCGCGAAACTCGGCGGCCTTGCGCCAGACCACCCAGAATGCGTCGTTGATGATCTCATCGACGAGGTCGCGCCGCGCCGTGTGCCGCGCGATGAAGCGAGCCAGCAGCGCATGCTGGCGCAGGTACAGCCGCTCGAACGCGATACGGTCGCCGCGGCCGACCGCCGCCAGCAGACGCCGCTCGATCGCGTCGCCTTCGGCTTCGGGTGCGGCGGGGCCGTTGCCCGCGTCGCTGTCGTCGGTGATAGATTTCATCGGCTCCGGATCGCCACCTGTTAT
>CAMLSI010000241.1 GCA_946482585.1 uncultured Lysobacteraceae bacterium | reverse complement strand
GTTGATCGGGTCCAGGGAATTGCCGTGCCGGGGCAGACCGAGATCTTCGACGGCCTTCTCGGTGTTGAAGAACGAGTCGACCATCAGCAGGCTGGCGACCTGCTCGCCTTGGGCCTGCAGCTGCAGGGCCATCTCCATGGAGCAGACGCCGCCGAAGCTCCAGCCGAAGAAATGGTAGGGGCCGCGCGGCTGCAGTCTGCGGACGTGGGGCAGGTAGTACTGCGCGATGTCCTCGAACGACACCATCCGCGTATGCAGATGCACGTTGTTGAACAGCACGAGGCGCAGCTGTGGAAGCTGCTTGGCGATATTGTTCATGTAGCTTTCTGCACCGCCTTCGCCCGGCGGCAGGACGAACAGCGTCGGCCCCTTCGCGGTCTCGTTGAGCACGAAGCAGGGCTCGAACTCGACCGATCGGTACGCCGCCGATGACGTCTTGCCCGGCGGGCTGAAGATCAGGCGCGCTTCGGCGATGTAGGCGGAGCACGCTTCGAGACGCATCTTGAACAGCTCGGCGAAGCGGTCGGTGGTCTCGGCGTCGAGGCGGCTGTCGACATCCACCACCATCCGGTCGCCGATGCAGCGCGCGGAGATGTCGATCAGACCTTCGCTCGCGTTCGCGTCCCGATCGGACTGACTGATGCCGCAGCGTGCCGCGTCCAGCTGCCAGCGCGCCGTCGCGTCGAGTTCGCGGCTACTCGGCGCCTGCGGGTCCGTGAACATGCCCAGATAGTTGAAGCTGATGCCCGGCAGCGGCGCCCGTTCGCCGCCATAGGTTCCGCGCAGCGCGCCGTAGCCGATGCCGTTGAACGGAATGCGATGGCGATTTGCGCGTGTCGCGGCCAGGCTTTCCCCGATATCGTCGGTACCGACGATTGCGAGTGGATGCATGGCGGTGAACCAGCCCAACGTATCCTGCACGTCGGGCGCGCCCTTCAGCGCCTCCCGTCCGTGGCTTTCCATGGTGACGAAATGCCGCGGTCTGCCGGTGAGCGCGTGCAGTGTCTGGCCCAGTGCGGCCAGCATCAGGTCGACGGTGTGGACGTTGGCGGACCGGCTGCGTCGGCCGATCAGGGCCGCAGTATCGTCGCGGCCCAGCTCGAAACGTTCATGATGACGGTCGCGGCCGGATCGCACCCAGCGCGACGCCGCCTTCTCGGCGTCGACCTCGCGGGCCGTCTCTTCCCACAGACGCCGTTCGTCGGCTCCGGGCGTATAGGCGTAAAGCGCCTCGGCCCAGCGGCCGATGTCGCTTGAGGGCGGCTCCAGCGCCTCGCCCTGGTAGAGGGCTTCGAGATCGCGACAGAGGATTCCCCAGCTGACCACGTCGACGATCAGATGATGCAGCGACATCCAGACCCGTGCGGTGCCGTCCGCGAACCCGCTGACGACGGCGGCCCGGCACAGCGGACCGTGCGCGAGATCGAAGCTGCCCTGCAGGGCCTGCAACCGCGCATCCAGAGTGCCTTCGTCCGTCGCGTCGAGATCGACGACGTGCAGGAGGTGCGCGATGTCCGTATCGACATCGGCGTAGTGCTGCACCACGACCGTCGGATCGGTCTCCGACACGCGATAGCGCAGCCGGAAGGCGTCGTGATGCCGCGCCAGCTTGTCGAGCGCGACGCGGAGCCGCTCGACATCGAGCGCCGGCGTGCGGATGGTGAGGTACTGGTTCCAGTGTCCGCGGTCGTGCAGGGCCTTGGCGAAGAACCAGTCCTGGATCGGCAGCCGGCGGCACTCGCCCACGGGCGGGGTATGCGGTCGCTCGGGCGCGACGACGGGCAATGCCTTCAGCACGTGCTTGCAGAACGAGCGCACGGTGGGGAAGTCGAAAACTTGCTTGACGCTGACCTTCTGGCTGAATTTCCGGCGGATGTGACTGGTCAGGTGCAGCGCCGAGATGCTGTCGCCGCCAATCTGGAAGAAGTCGTCGTGGACGCCGACCAGCCGGCCATTCAGCACGCCGCTCCAGATGCGGGAAAGACGGACCTCCAGGCGGTCGGCGGGTGCGACGTAATCGGCATCGTCCACGGCCTTGTCGAAACGCGCCAGCGCGGCGACGTCGAGCTTGCCGTTCACGGTCAGGGGCAGGGCGCCATCGATCCGCGTGAGCGTCGACGGCACCATCGCCGGCATCAGCGTCAAACGCAGGTGGTTCGCGAGATCGCTTTCGCTCACGTCGGCCGTCGCCACGTAGTAGCAGACCAGCCGGCTGCCGCCGAGCGGGCCCGCATCGCTGCGCGCCACCACCGCGCACTGCTCGATGCCGGGGAAAGCGGCTGCGACCGCTTCGATCTCGCCCGGTTCGATGCGCACGCCGTTGATCTTCACCTGATGATCGTTGCGCCCGAAGAATTCCAGTTCGCCGGTGTGCCGGCGCCGCGCGATGTCGCCGGTCCGATACAGCGAGGCGTTGCGCGCTTCGCTGCGCTCGACGTCTGTCTGGAAGGGATTCGGCACGAAGCGCGTCCGGGTCAGTTCGTCGCGGTTGAGGTAACCGGCGCTGACGCAGTCGCCGACGAGGCAGATTTCGCCGAAGCTGCCCGGGGGCAGTTCGCGCAGATCGCCATCGAGGATGTGCAGCTCGGCGTTGGGTAGGACGTTGCCGAGGTCGTTGCGGAAGGGCGCGCCGATCGCGAAGCAGCGCACCAGGTTGTAGACGGTCGTTTCGGTGGTTCCGTAGGCGTTGTAGAGCGGGCCCGCGAACTCCTGACGGATCTTGTCGAAGTGGTGGGCGCGAAAAGCTTCGCCCGCCACGAGCACCGCGACCAGGTGTTCCAGCCGCGACAGATCGAATAGCTGCAGCTGGCTGGGCGTGCCGCTGATGTAGCTGAGCCCGTCGCGGTTCATGCGCCGGTAGAAGGCGTCGTCGAAGAAAGGATCCGCCTCGGGCACGATCAGCGTGTGGCCGCTGAGGATCGACAACACCAGTTGCTCGATCGAGAAGTCGAACACGTAACTGGACAGGAACAGCACCGCCTGGCGCTGCGCCCCATCGCCGAAATAGCGTTCGGCGAGACCGTCGCGGAAACTCTGCACGTTGGCGTGACGCACCAGCACGGCCTTGGGCCGGCCTGTGGTGCCCGAGGTGTAGATCGCGTAGGCGGTGTCGTCTCGAGTGGTCGCGACGGCCGGCGCTGCGTGCGGTTCGTCATCGAGCCGCAGCGCGCGCACGTCCAGCACCGGCGTGCCGCTGCCTGCGACCAGCGCGCGGATGCGTGCGCAACAGGCCTCGTCGGCGAGCACCACCTTGGCCCGGGTGTCCTCCAGCATGAAAGCGATGCGCTCGTCGGGGTGACCCGGATCGATCGGCACATACGCGGCGCCGGCCTTCCATGCGGCCAGGATCGCGATGATGGTCCATTCGCTCTTGTCCATCGCCAGCGAGACGAAGTCGCCGGGCGCGAGCGCGGCGTGGCGCCGCAGCGCATGCGCCAGCTGGTTGGCGCGCGCATCGAGCGCGGCGTAGGTCAGACGCGTGTCGCCGTGCACGACGGCGGTCGCCTCCGCGTGCGCTGCGGCCATCCGCGCGAACGTCGCGTGCAGCGTCTCCGCGCATGGCGTGCGCGCGGCCGGTGCCGGCCGCGGCAGCGGCTCGACGTAGCGGATCTCCGACAGCACGGCGGATTCCGCCCGCGGCGCGAGGCGGCAGAATTCGCGCAGGATCTGCCGGTAGGTCGCGATGACGCCGTCGATGCTCGCCGGATCGAACAGCTGCGCGGCATAGGTGACATTCACCGACAGGCCGTGCGCCTGCTCGGACACCGTTGCGGACAGGTCGAACTTGGCGGTCGTGCGGCCGTCGTCGTCGGGCGCATAACGCTGAAGCGACGATGAGGCAGCGCCGACAGACTCCTCGTTCAGCAGACTGAAGACGGCCTGGAACACCGGGTGACGGCTCGCATCCGTCTCCACGCCGAGGGCCTTGACCACCTGTTCGAAGGGCAAGTCCTCGTGCAGCTGCGCCTGCAGCACGAGCTGGCCGACTCCGCGCAGGTAGTCCCGCAGGCGCCCGCGATTGTCGATGGTGGTGCGCAGCGCCAGCAGATTGGCGAAGAACCCGACGACACCATCGAAGTCGCCGTGCCTGCGGTGCGCCGACGGCGTGCCGACGATCAGGTCGCTCTGTCCGCTGCAGGCCTGCAGTGTGAGGTAGTACGCGGCCAGCATCACGCTGAAGAAGCTGATGCGGCTGGTCTGCGCGAGCACCCGGAGCTGGTCTGTGAGCGCGCCGTCGATCTCGAACACGACCTCGCGGCCGAGGTAGTCGAACTGCGCGGGACGCGGGTGGTCGAGCGGCAGGTTCAGCGGTTGCCAGCCGCTCAGCGCCTGCTGCCAGTACGCGTGCAGCACGCCCAGGCGCTGACTGGAGAGCTGCTGGCGTTGCCAGACCGCGAAATCCGCGTAGGTCGCCTTCAGCGGCGGCAGGTCGCCGGTCGGCGTTCCCGCCAGCAGCGATTCCAGTTCTTCGCGGAAGATCCGCCACGACCAGCCGTCGAAACAGGTGTGGTGGAACACCAGGCCCAGTACGATCCGCTGGGGCATGTCGGCCACGGTGAACAGGCGGGCACGGACCGGCAGCGCGTCTTCCAGGCGGAAGACGTGGGCGAAGTCGGCGACGAGCTCGCGGTCGAGGGCGGTGCGATCCGGCACCGCGGTGAGGGGAACGTCGAACCGGTGCGAAGCGTCATCCTCGTCGAGGATCTTCTGCACGCGCGTGCCGTCGCCCGTACCCTGAAGCAGCGTGCGCAGCGCCGCATGGCGCCGCAGCAGCACCCGCAGTGCGGTCTCGACGTCGCCTGCCGTCGCCGCCTCGCCGCGCCCGGCGTCGAGCACGCAGGCGAAGGGCACGTTGTAGGCGGCCGTGCCTCCGACGAAGTCGTCGATGAACAGCAGACGCTCCTGCGCCAGTGAGACCGGCGGCGTCGCGCCGGCGGTGGCGGCCATGCCCGCCGGCGAGGGTTCCTCGCGGCTGCCGTACGCGGCACTGTCCTTCAGATGTTTCGCCTGCGCTTCGACGTTCGGGTGGGCGAACACCGCGGCGACGTTGAACGACTGCGCGAAATGCTCGGTGATCGACTGCGCCAGATGGATCGCTCGCAGGCTGTCGCCGCCCGAGCCGAAGAAATCGTCGCGGATGCCGATTCTGTCGGGACTGAGGCCGATCATCTTCGCCCAGAGCCGGCACAGATCGCGTTCGGTCTGGTTGGTCGGCGGTACGTGGTCGGCCCGGCCCTCCAGCGCGAATTCGGTCGCCGGCAGGAGTTTGACGTCGAGCTTGCCGCTGGCGGTCACCGGGATTTCCGAGATGCGGATCGCGCGCACCGGCACGATCGCCTGCGGCAGCCGTGCCCGCATCCAGTGCAGGATCTCGGTCTCCGGAAGCTCGCGCTCGCTGAGGTAGAAGGCGACCAGATATTTCTGCGATGCGTCGCCGCCGGCCGCGGTGCCCGCGAACTGGCGCGCGAGCACGATGGCGCGCGAGACACCGGGATAGGCCGCGAGGATCGCCTCGATCTCGCCCAGTTCCACGCGCTGGCCGCGGATCTTCACCTGCATGTCGTTGCGGCCGAGGTATTCGAGTTCGCCGTTGGGCAGCCAGCGCACCAGATCGCCGGTTTTGTACAGGCGACCGTTGACGCCCTGGCGCCTCTCCTCATCGCTCTGGAACGGATTGGCGACGAAGCGCTCCGCGGTCAGCTCGGGGCGGTTCAGATAACCCCGGGCCACGCCGATGCCGCCGATGTACAGCTCGCCGATGCCGCCGACCGGGACGCGCTGCATCCGCGGGTTGAGCACGTAGCAGGCCGTGTTCGCCACCGGGTGGCCGATGCTCTTGTCCAGGCGCGGTTCGTGTTTCGGGTACAGGCGCTTGTGGCTGGTGATCGAGATCTCGGTCGGGCCGTAACCGTTGATGATCAGGCCGTCGAAAGTCGAGCGGATCTTGTCGAAGACCGGCGTGGTGAAATCCTCGCCGATGGCGTCGATCCGCTTGAGCGAGGGAACCGACCCGTATTCGTATAGCGACAGCACCGACGGCGTGCCGGACAGATAGGTCACCCGGTTGCGGTTCATGTAGGCGTAGAGCCGCGCCTTGTCGCTGCGCATCGCATCGTCGAGCATCACCAGCGTCTGGCCTGACAGCAGCGCGTCGGTCATCTGCTCGACGAAATGGTCGAACACGTAGTTCGAGAACGACAGGATGGCTTCGTCGCCCTGGTCGCGGCGCAAAGCGAAGAGCTTTTCGAGCGAGGTGTGCAGGTTGACCACGCCGCGATGCTCGATCAGCACCGCCTTCGGGCGGCCGGTGGTGCCGGAGGTATAGATGGCGTAAGCCAGATCGGTGCTGGTGGTCGGCGACGCCGGATTGTCGTCCGCGTAGCTGGCCAGCGGCACGTCCTGCACACCGAAGACCTGGCAGGGCAGACCATCGGCGAGCTGGCGCAGACGATGGACGTTCGGGCTGTCGGTCAGCACCAGCAGGGCGCCGGTGTCTTCGAGGATGAAGCGCACGCGGTCGTCGGGATAAGACGGATCGATCGGCACATACGCGGCACCGGCCTTCCAGACGGCGAGGATCGCCGCGATCATCCACTCGCTCTTGTCCATGACCAGCGCGACGAAACGGTCGGCGGCCAGCGGCGCCTGCGCGCAGAGGAAACGCGCCATCCGGTTCGCCCGTCGATTGAGGTCGCGATAGCTCAGGCGATTCTCGCCCGAGACCACCGCGACGACGTCCGGCCAGGTCTCGGCCGCGATCTCGAAGCCTGCATGCAGCGTGCGATGCGCGGGGAAAGTGGCTTCGGTGCGATTCCAGTCCTCGAACCGACGATGGTCGTCGCCGCTGACCAGATCGAGACTGCTGACCGTCGCGTCGAAATCGTCCGCGACCTGGTGGAAGAGGCTGTCGAGCATCGCCAGCAGCGTGTCGATGGTGCTCTCGTCGAACAGTTCGCCGGCATACCAGAGGTTGATGTCCAGCCTGTCGCCGTTCTCGCGTGCGACGACGGCGATGGGATAGTCGACCTTGTCCGAGTCGTAGGATTTCTCGAAGCGCAGGAATTCGTGGTGCAGCGCAGCCTCGTCCTCGCCGAGCAGCCGCGGATAGTTCTCCAGTACCAGCAGGGTTTCGAACAGTCGGCGCTTGCTGCCCTGGGTCTGGACCATGAACAGTTCGACCGCGCTGCGGCTGTTCATCCGGTTGATGGCGTCCTGGATTTCCGCCAGCGCTTCGGCAATGGTGCGGTGCGCCTGCGCGGCATGATCGACGATCGAGGGCAGGGTGTTGATGTAGAGGCCGACCGAATTTTCGATGCTGTCGACGGGCAGACCGCGCCCGGAAATGACCGTGCCCACCGAGGTGACCATGCTGCCGCCGACCGCGAACAGCACTTCGTGCCACGCAAACTGCAGCACCGAATGCAGCGTCACCCGGTTGCCGGTACACCAGTCCTTGATCCGGGCGATGCAGCGCGCGTCGACGGACAGCGTCCGGGTGCGATGCTCGAGCACCGTGTCGTAGTCGCCGAAATCGACCTTGTAGCGGGTGCGGGCATTGATCAGGCCCGCGAAGTTGCCGGCTTCGCCGAGGCGTTCGAACTGCGATTTCCAGTAGTCCAGATGCGCGTGTCGGTGCGCTTCGAGATAGCGCTGTGCCGCGACGTAGGCGGTGTCTTCCTGCACGTCGACCGGCTCGTTGCGCTGCAGCCGGATATAGAACCGGTGCACCGTGTCGTGCAGCAGCGGCAGGCTCCAGCCGTCGAGGATGATGTGGTGGCAGCTGAACAGCAGCGAGTACGACGCCGCGCCGCGCTTGATCAGGTACACGCGGAACAGCCGGCCTTCTTCGAGCCGGTAGGGTTCCAGGCGATCCTGACGCTGCAG
>CAMLSI010000240.1 GCA_946482585.1 uncultured Lysobacteraceae bacterium | reverse complement strand
TGGTAGGTGTCGATGCGGTAGCGCGTGCGCATCACGCGTTCGAGATCGAAGCCGACGCGGTTCGGCGCGGTCGATTCGAGGCAGTAGATCGATTCGCCCTTGGAACTCACGATGCCCGCGCCGTAGATGCGCAGCCCTTCGGGCGTGTTGATGAGGCCGAATTCGACCGTGTACCAGTACAGGCGGGTGAGATTGACCAGCGCTTCGGGCCCGATCGCGGCCGCCTTGACGCCGCCGCAGCCGTAGGCCTGCATGTAGTCGGCAAAGACCGGATTCAGCAGCAGCGGGACGTGGCCGAAAAGGTCGTGGAACAGGTCGGGCTCGGACAGGTAATCGAGCTGCTCCGGCTTGCGGATCCACCAGGTCACCGGAAACCGCCGGTTCGCGAGGTGCTCGAAGAACGTGAGTTCCGGCAGCAGACCTTCGACGGCGATGAGCTCCCAGCCCGTGGTCGCGCGCAGCACGCGGTTGAGATCGCTGAATTTCGGGATCGCGTCGGCCGACATGCCGAAGCGTTCCTGGTTCTCGACGAATTCCTTAGCCGCGCGGCCGACCAGAATCTCGCGCTGCCGCTGGAACAGCGTGGCCCAGGTGCGGTGATCCTCGGCAGTGTAGGTTTCCCACGGCTGCTCGATGACGCGCGTGGTATAGACCGGTACGTAGCCCTTGTCGGTGAGCTGGTGTTCGACGCGTTGTGCGGTGCTCTGCATGGGGCTGCTCCCGAACGCGCAGGGAGGTTGCGCGACGCCGGCAGTGTAGGCTTCCTGTCGCGCAACAGGCTTGCTTTATTGCGTTGAAAGTCGGATTCGGCGCAATATTCGTCGGTCTAATACTCGTTTCGAGCAATTTTATGGCCGATAGCGACCTGGACCGCACAGACCTGCGCATCCTTGAGGCGTTGCAGCACGACGGGCGCATCACCAATGCGGACCTCGCCGATAAAGTCAGCCTCTCCGCCTCGGCCTGCCTGCGCCGCGTCCAGCGGCTCGAGCAGGCCGGCGTGATCAGCGGTTACGCGGCGCGCGTCGAGCCGCGCGCGGTCGGGCTCGGCCTGCAGGCCTTCGTGCGCGTGCAGCTCGCGCGCCACGACGCCGAGTCCATCGAGCATTTCATCCACCGCGTCGCGGAGTCGCGCGAGGTCGTCGCCTGCCACGCGCTGACCGGCGACATGGACTATCTGCTGCACGTCATCGTCGAGGATCTCGATCATTTCTCGCGCTTCCTGCTCGACCGGCTGCTCAACGACTCCGGCGTCGCCGACGTGAATTCGAGCTTCGTACTGCGCACCGTCAAGCAGTCCGGCGCGCTGCCGCTCTGAGACTCATTCGGCGCGGACGCGCACCTGCGCCGGATCGGCGCAGCGCAGCCAGCCCACGAGCCGGCCGCTGCCGGCGCGCAGCGGCTCCGCGGCAGTGTGTTCGAAACGCCAGCGCGAGCCGCGCGCAAGGCGATAGCCGTTCGCGCCGTCACCGGCCGAGCAGTTCCCGTCGACGGTCAATGCGGCCGGCGGCGGCGCGTCGATCGAGCCTTCGCTGTGCAGCGACACGTCGATCGCACCGTTGTCGCGCACGCGGGTCGCGACACGCAGCGCCGGCTGCAGTGGTTGCCCGGTGACGACCGCGTGCAGCGTGCGCAGCGCCCAGGTGCGCTCGTCGCCGTCGCGCGGCAGCCGGAACCAGACGATGCCGGCGAGATTCGGATAGCCGTGCGCGCGCAGATCGTCCAGCCAGGCGGCGATCTCGCGCGGGTCAACGCGCAGCTCGCGCGACGACGCGCTGCGCGCGGGCAATCGCTGTTCGCTTTCGACCGCGGCAACGGTGCCGTCGAGGTCGAGCTTGAGCCGCGCGCCGTAGGCCGGCAGCGCAACGAGGAACGGTTTCGCGCCGCTGCGCCGCGCCCAGTCGTCGACCCAGCGGCGCGCCTGCGCGCCATCGAACAGACCTTCGTCGGGACGACTCACCGCATGCACCTGCAGCACGCTGACATCGACCGCGGCAAGCACGTCGTCGAGCGCGGCGGCGTCGCGCCAGGCCGGCAGTGCCGTGATCGACAAGGAGCGGATCGCGGGAATGCCGGCGCGGATACGCCGCAGCAAGTGCGCGTAGGACTCGAGCTGCGCCGTGCCGCAGTCGTAATCGATCTCGAGATCGAAACGGCCGCCGCCGCGTTCCGCCCAGGCCAGGCCGTGCATTCGGAGCCTGTCGACGAACCCGTCCGGCACGGGATTCCTGGTGCCGTCGATGCGGACGACCACGGTGACGGGCAAGCCGGTCGCCCGGACGGCGTTCCAGTCGACCCGCGTCTCGACGTATCGACCGCCGTCGTATTGCAGCGCGAGCACACGCAGCGATCCGGCGAAGCTGCGCGCCTCGTTCACGGCCTCGGCCAGCCGCGCGTCCCAGCGGCGTTGCCAGACGTAGACACCGTGCGGCAATGCGGTCGGCGCCGTGCGATTGCAGGCCGTACAGAGGAGCAGCACGGACAGGGCCAGCAACGTGGCGATCCGGCGCCGCGACGCACGAATCCTGAAGACGGTCGCAGCCTCAATGCAGCGTCGGCGGCGTTTCATCGTCACGGCGCCGGCGCGGGAATTCGAGGATGACGCCGCGTTCGTCCGGCATGCGGTGCCAGAGCACGGGCACCTGGCCGGGTCGCGGCAGCTCGTAGGTATTCGCCTCCGCGGCGGCGGCGGCGGCCGCCGCTTCTTCCTCGAGCTCCCAGCTCGGTCGCGGCAGCGCCGCCGGCGGATCGCGCCGCTGCCAGAGGAACGCGGCGAGTGCGCCCGCGAGCGCGCCGCTCAGATGCGCCTCCCAGGACACGCCGGGCTCGCGCGGCAGCACGGTGACGACCATGCCGCCGTAGAGGAAGAACACGATCATCGCGACCGCGATCGCGTAGCGGTCGCGGCGCAGCAGGCCGAGCACGAACAGGTAGAACATGAGTCCGTGCGTGATGCCGCTCGCACCGATGTGCCAGGACGGCCGTCCGATCAGCCACAGACCGATGCCGCCGGCCAGCCAGATGAAGATCAGCGCGCGCCAGGAACCGCTCGGGTAGTTGAAGCGCGCGAGCGCCAGCAGCACGGCGAGCGGCACGCTGTTCATGATCAGGTGTTCGTAGGAGCCGTGCACCAGCGGCGACGTCAGGATGCCGGCCAGGCCGTACCACTGCTGCGGCCGGACGCCGAATTCGCTGAAATCGAAACCGCCGACGCTCTCGATCAGTTTCACGAGCCAGAGCACGGCGACCAACGCGAGCGCGAGCAACGCCGCGCGCTTGAGCTGCGGCGTCTCGCGGAGCGGAACGGCGGCGGGAATTTCCATTGCGGCGACGTTGGGGCGCCGATTTCCGTCACAAGAGCCCGACCACGACGTTATGCAGGGGTAGTCCGGGCCCGCCCTGGGCTAGTCTCGGCAGGTTGCCCGGGAGACTTCGCATGCCGTCGATTCGTTTTGCCGCCACCTTGCTCGCGCTGGCCCTGAGCGGCGCCGCACTCGCCGAATCGCCCGCCGCCGATACGGCGGATGCGCGCTTCAGAGCCCTGTACGAACGCGAATGGGACTGGCGCCAGCGCGAGTACCCCCAGTTCGCGACCTATACCGGCAATCACCGCGGCGACGGTGAGCTCGGGCACGTCGACGAAGCGAGCCAGCAGCGCCGGCTCAAGGATCTCGAGGCATTCCAGCGCGAACTCGAGGCGATCGCGCCGGACCGGCTGTCGCCGCAGGGCCAGGTCGACTACGCGATCTACCGCGAACAGCTCGCCAATGCGATCGGCGGCATCCGCGTGCGCGGCTATTTGCTGCCGATGACGTCGGATTCGAGCTTCTATGCGGACCTGATCCAGATGCCGGAGTCCCAGCCGCTGGAGACGCGCGCCGACTATGACAACTACCTCAAGCGCCTCGCCGCGATTCCGGCGTATTTCGACGAACACATCGCGCTGCTGAAGCAGGGCGTCAAGACCGGCATGACCTTGCCGCAGGTCGTGCTGCAGGGACGCGAAGGCCCGCTGCGCAACATCGCCGAAGGCACCGACCTCCAACAGAACCCGTTCTACGCGCCGTTCAAGAAATTCCCCGCCGCGATCGGTGCCGACGACGCTGCGGCGCTGCGCCGCGACGGCGAAAAAGTGATCCGCGAACAGGTCGTTCCGGCCTACGCCAAGCTGCTGAAGTATTTCGTGGGCGAATACGTCCCGAAAGCGCGCAAGACACTCGGCGCGTATTCGCTGCCGAACGGCGAGGCCTACTACCGGCAGCAGATCCGCGAGTACGTGACGCTGGAGCTGAGTCCCGACGAGATCCACGCGATCGGGCTCAGGGAAGTTGCGCGGATTCGTACAGAAATGGAAAAAGTCATGAAGGACGCGAAGTTCGACGGCGATTTCGCCGCGTTCCTCGCGTTCCTGCGTACCGATCCGCAGTTCTACGCCAAGACGCCGCGCGAACTGCTGATGCAGGCGAGCTATATCGCCAAGCGCATCGACGGCGAACTTCCGAAGTATTTCGCGACCTTGCCGCGCCTGCCCTACGGCGTCGCGCCAGTTCCCGCCGCGATCGCGCCGTACTACACGACGGGCCGCTACAGCCCGGCGCCGGCCGGCGGCAAGGGTGCGGGCTTCTACTGGGTCAACACCTGGAAGCTCGAGGCGCGTCCGCTGTATGCGCTGCCGGCGCTGACCCTGCACGAAGCCGTGCCGGGCCATCACCTCCAGGGTGCGCTCGCCGGCGAACAGGGCGAGCAGCCGCCGTTCCGGCGTTACAGCTACATCTCGGCGTTCGGCGAGGGCTGGGCGCTGTACGCCGAGCATCTCGGCGTGGAAATGGGCATCTACGAAACGCCGTACGAGCAATTCGGCCGGCTGACCTACGAAATGTGGCGCGCCTGCCGCCTCGTCATCGACACGGGCATCCACGCCAAGGGCTGGACGCGCGAGCAGGCGCTCGCGTTGCTGCGCGACAACTCGGCGCTGTCGGAACACGAGATCACGACCGAGGTCGACCGCTACATCTCCTGGCCGGGTCAGGCTCTGAGCTACAAGCTCGGCGAGCTGCGCATCCGCGAGCTGCGCGCCAAAGCCGAGCGCGAACTCGGTCCGCGCTTCGACCTGCGCGCGTTCCACGACGCCGTGCTGTCACTCGGCTCGGTGCCGCTGCCGCTGCTCGACCAGCGCGTCGACCGCTTCATTCGCGAGGCCAGGGCCGCGCCGTAACACAACGTTACGTAGAGGGTCGCAGCGGCGCCGCGCGCGGCGCCGCCCGTGTTTTCCGCGGCCCTGCGCGGTATTGGCGCGCGGGGCAACCGCGCGCGCGAAAGGCTGAGATCGCTTCTGGGCGCGGTTGCGGAGCGTTCGCGATGCGCCGTCGATTGCGCCTCCCGCGGCCTTGGAGTTAGATCGGGCCAGGCGCGCTCGCAAAAGGAGTACGCGGCACGCCGTAAGGGGGATTGCGTGCTGTTCGATGTGCGCACGGTCATGCTCATGACCGCCGGCATCACGGGGCTGCTGGCGCTGTGTCTCGCCGTCACGCTGGCGCGCTATCGCGCACCGGTCGGCGACGCGGCGCGGCTGTGGGTGCGCGCCACGGCGCTGCAATCGCTGGCCTGGCTCGCCTTCAGCCAGCGCGACCTGATCCCCGACGTCTTTTCGATACTCGCCGGCAATTTCCTGATCTGCCTCGCCTACGCGGAATATCCGCGCGCGCTGCGCGTGTTCCATGGCGACACGTCGGCCTGGCCGACGCCGCGCTGGATCGCCGCCGCGGTCGTGATTCCCGTGGTGCTCTATACCTGGATCATGCCGAGCGTCGCGCTGCGCACGGTGACGACGTCGGCCGTCGTCATGACCCTGCTGCTGCTCGCCGGCCGGGAAACCGTGCGCGCCGCCCCGCGGCCTTGGCCGACCAGCCATACGATCACGCTCGCGGTGTTCTTCGGCGGCGCCATGCTGCTGCTCGTGCGCATGGTGTTCGAAGCCCTGAACACCCAGCCGCTGACGAGCGGCGTCGCCGCGACGCCGATGCAGGTCATCACCTTCAGCTACATGTCGCTGGTGCCGGTCATCGCAACGTTCGGCTTCGCGCTCATGTGCAGCGAGTACACGCGCGCCGAACTCGAGAAACTCGCCGCGACCGACCCGCTGACCGGCACGCTCAACCGGCGCATGCTCGAACAGCTCGCGAAAGCGCAGATCGCCGTCGCACAGCGGCACGAACGTCCAGTGTCGCTGCTGCTGCTCGACGCCGACCGCTTCAAGACGATCAATGACGTGCACGGCCACGACGTCGGCGACATCGCCCTGAAGAACGTCGTCGCCAGCGCGCGCCAGCACCTGCGCCCGGGAGACCTGATCGGCCGCCTCGGCGGCGAGGAATTCCTCGTGCTGCTGATCGACACACGCAGCGACGAGGCCACACAGATCGCCGAACGCCTCCGCGCAGCCGTCGCCGCGCTCGACCTGCGCGTACGCGGCGAATCGTTGTCCCTCTCCATCAGCATCGGCGTCGCGACCCTCGGCGAACACGGCGACGACTTCCACGAACTCGTGCGTCGCGCCGATCGCGCGATGTACCTCGCCAAACGCAACGGCCGCAATCGCGTCGTCACGGGCGAGACTGAATTGGCTGCGGGGCGTGCGTAGGGACCGGCGAAGAAAGGGAAATCGCGCTTGGAGGGTCCATCCCCGGTCAATACCCCGTCGCATGTCCACCGGAAAAGTCCCTAAAAGTGCGATAGCAAACCTTTTGCTGTTCGAGTGTCCGTTCTTTCTAGGACGAAATCGGCCTCCGAGGTCGTTTCGAAGACCGAGCGAATCACATATCCCTTTCGCTCCTCCTTCCAGTATTCAAAACCAAGAAATGCGCCGCGATGCCGGTCATTCAACATGGTTTCTATCATCCTTCCGGCGAGCAAGGATTTTTTGATTTCTTCCGACCCATCTAGAAGCATTTCTTCGAACGTTTCCGACAGCCGAAACAAAGACGACGCGGCGAGCCCAGATTGCGCTTGCTCGGGGAGTCGCAACGGCGGTGGCCCATAGGCATCGCAATCAGCGTAATCAAACAAGAATGAAATTTCTCCATAACTCCACATAATGCATCTTGATATGGTTCTCAGATCAATTTTTTGACTGGTTTCATGGCGAAATACAAAGAACCCGTGTGACGGAATTTCTTCGCCTTCAGAAACTTCCATCTCTTCGCGAAACACAATCTCAGAGGTAAACCGTTCCCCACCATCACCTATCACCCAAAAAAAACGTGGGTCGTGCCGAAGGAACAAGACCTCTCCAGGAACCAGATCTCTCACGTTCACCGGAAACCTGTCCACCGGTTTCGGGTCACCGTTTGGGTAGATTGGTTGTCTGAGGGAAATCGATATGAGTTTTGTGATCTTCACGTTCTACCTAGTGTGGAAATGAAAGTTCCCATCGGTCCAGTTGGTAGGCGTATCATGCTGTGAACCATGGTGCCCGTGAGACGGGTCGTAGTCCATGCGAAAGTATTGCTGATAATTGTTCTTTCCGGTGAAGCTGCCGAGGCCAATAACGCGACCCCTGTGTCTGGCTGGGCCGCCTACGCGACCTTTCAGCGCTATTTTTTTTCCCTTGATATTTATTCTTGTGATCGGAAAGTCTATTTTTACCGCATTCGCGATAACCGTTGGCGTAGGCAAGAATATGAGAAACCCTCGTTCCTCGCCGTTCTGACCGACACCCGTCATTGTGTTGAGAATGTCTGCCTTGTAATCAGAAATTACTTTCGCAAAAATTTTTCCAGAATTGTTCCTGAACTTGACTGCGGCATCGTTACTGTTTTTCGTGATCAGATCGACGAAATTTGGATCCGACGACTGCAGAAAGGCGAGCGCGCTGTTGAATTGCTGCGGATTTTGAATAGCGTTC
>CAMLSI010000239.1 GCA_946482585.1 uncultured Lysobacteraceae bacterium | reverse complement strand
ACGAGACCGCTGGTGCTGCTGCTGAAGTTCGCCACGGGCGGCACGTTGCCGCCGCCCGAGCAGGTCGGACGCGTGCCGCAGGCGATGCCGTGGGCATTGAACGCATCCCAGATGCGGCAGGCGTTCGGCGTGCCGTTGGACAGATTGCCGTCGTTGTCGTCGGCCGCGAGATAGACCGTGTACCAGTTGTTCGCGCCGCAGCCGTTGACCGTGGCCGCCGCGTTGCACTTGCCGCCCGAGGCGACCTGGTAGGCGCTCTTGCTCGGCGTCAGGCTCGCGTACCAGATCTTGTCCATCGCGGCCCAGCCGGCGGCCGAACCATGCGTGGCGACGAGCGACTGCGCGAGATCCCAGTTCGCCGAGCCGGCGATGTACGACTCGCAGTGACCTTCGTAGCCCATCGGGCCCTGGTACGGCTGGATCCCGTTGGCCAGGTACGGACAGGCGTAGCGATCGCAGTTGAGGCCGTTGTCGTCCGTGACGGTCGACGGCTTCGCGATCGTGTGCGAGCCCTGCTGGCTGAATGCCTTCAGATGACGCACGCCCGTGCAGGAGTCTTCGCAGTTCGTGCAGACCTGACCCGACGCATAGAAGCCTGGGCCGATACAGGCGTCCTTGGTTTCGAGGAACGCGAAGGTATCGCCGACGGCCTCGCCGCTGCCCTGCTCGTTGGCTGCGCCGCCGCTGTTCTGGTCCATGCCGTGACCCCATTCATGCAGGAACACGGCCGCGATTTCGCCGGTGTTGCCGCACAGGATGGCCGCGTTCGTCGGATGCGCGCCCGATTTGAAGAAGTTCATCGAGCTGCCGTTCCAGTTCGCGTTGCACGTCTGGTTGACGTTCATGTTCGCGGTGACTTTCGACGCGATCCACGAGTTGCTCGGCAGGAACGTCGCCGCCTTGCGGTTGATCTTGGTCAGGTAGTAGAAACCCGTGCGCGACGCGCGCGTGTTGCCGGCGCCGCCCGGCGAACCGGTGCTGCCGCAGTCGGTGCTCGCATCGGTGCCCAGGTGCAGATTGCCGTCGGTCGAATTCGACAGCGAGATCGAGCCGCAGGTGTCGGACATGCGGAAGTACTTGCCGTCCAGTGCCGTGGTGGCCGATCCGCCGGAGTAGTCGTAGATGCCGAGTGCGTCGGTGACCTTCGCGGTGCCGTTGGTCACGGCGGCGAACGGCAGGGCGACCACGGTTTCCGGACCGGTATTGAGGCCGAGGAACACGCCGCCGTCCACCGTCGCATTGACGTTGACGGTCAGGTCGCGGACTTCGATGACGCGGTTGGTCTTGGCATCGACGAGCAGTTCGTAGGTCGCCGCATCGTCTTTGAGGCGGAACGCGAAGCGCCATGCCAGGCGATGCGCGTAGCCCGCACCCGGCACGCCGGAGTACGACGTCTCGGTCTGGAACGAACGTTCCGGCGCCATCGGCAGCACGCTCAATTCACCCTGGTTCAGCCACTCGACGACGGCGGTGCCCGCCGGAAATGCGACTTCGCCGAACGCCATGTCGAATGCTTTTTCGCGCTGCGACACCGGAATCGTGTCGATCGTCACCGGCGCGACGAGGTTGCTGCCGAACTGCACGATGTTGCCGTGCGAGATACGGAAGAACAGGTTCGCTCCCTTCACGCGAATGCCGTTCTTCAGCTGCGCGAATTCGATGAACCAATGCGTGTTGTCCTTGCCGTAGGCGACGCTGCCCTGGGTGTCGAGTTCGAACTCCAGGCCGTCGGTCTTGAGCAGATCGCGGTTGGCGATGACGAAATCGAGCAGGCGCGCCTCGACGACGGCCATGTCGACCGTTTCGCCGCTGCGAAGCCCCATCGACTCGACCGTGAGCGCGTTGCCGCTGCCCGGGATCAACGGCACGCCGGAACCCTGGATGAGGTTCGGGCGATCGGCGCGGCGATCCCAGCGCATTTCCCAGGTCCCCGGATGGCGGCGCTGGAAACTCGAGGCCGCGGCATACGAACGCGGCATGTTCTGGCTGATCTCGACGGTGGCTTCCTGGGTCGGCGTGACTTGCAGTTCGGGCGCCAGGAACGCGCGCGCGAGCAGCGGCCTGGCGCCGCCGTCGACCGACGGCTGGATCGCGTGGACCGAAGCGGCGCTGACGAGACCGATCAGCAGTGACGGCAGCATGCCGCCGATGACATTGAGCCGCTTGCTGCGGCCATTACGAAGTACTGGGCGAATCATGAACCTCTCCCTCCAAGATGTTCGTGACGGTGGAGCGGCAGCGGCGTAGCGGTACGGCGGCGGCGCGGCGCCCGGTCGATGCGGAAGCGATCGGCCGGGCGGCGACCGAGTGGTCCGGTCGGAAGCTGGCGCTCGGCGAACCTGGAACTTCCCGGGAGGGGGCACAATGCAAAAAACGTCGTAAATTTATTTTTTGCCCAACACGCTGAATTGCCTGGACTATTTTCCGAAAGCGCGATCGGCCGGCAGGCCGCTCGCCGTGACGCAGTTGGCTGAATCACGGGTCGTGCAATGCGCCGTCGTCAAGGGCGTGCGGCGACTGCGATGGCCGCGCCGGCATCGTTGCGCGACGGTCGCCGGTGCCGGATGCGGCCGCGCGCGGTTTCCATTCGATACCGGAGCGATCCGCACGGCATGAAAGACCGGCGCAGACGCCGGCGCACGGGCAAGTCAGTACGAACGCACTTGGCCGCGCATGAATGGAGGTGGTCGGGTCGCCGTCGGTCCACAAACCGGAGCAGGCATCCGCCCGCGGATGGAACGGAACCACTGCACGGCAGTCGCGGGTCGCAGCAGTGGCCGGCTCCGGTGCAACGGTTCGCGGACGGCGGCGCATTGCCGCACGATATCGCGCGGCATGACGCCATCGACCTTGTATACCGTTATCAAAAGCGCGTTTTGCTGCATCCGGGACCGCCGGCGGCGCGCGCGGGAATGCCTCAGGCGCAAGCCTCGCGCACTGCGGCGCATTCGCGTCGCACCAGACGCAGATTGGTGCCGACCGTCGCGACGGCCTTCACGATACGCTCGGGCGCGACGCCCCACTGCGTGGCCCAGTAGGTCAGCTCCCAATGCGACGACAGGTCGATGCGATCGGTGTTGCCGGCTTGCGTATGCAGCGGAGAAACGGCAAGACGTTGCACGTTCATGACGCATCCCTCGGGTGGGTGTGGCGGCTGGTGGCGCAGGTATACCGGCGCCCAGGTTAATGCGCCGTCATGGCGGCACGGCACCCGCCGGATTCGCGTGAAAATTTCGTTCGATCGCCGACGCGCAGACCCGCGGGCCGCCCTGCCCCGACATCGTGTTCGCATTGCGCCGCTGGCGCGTTTTCGTTGTTGCCCCGGCACCTACGCTGACAGGATTCGATGCCCTACGGCGTATTATCGCTTCGCCGGGCCGGCACTGGCCCTTGGATCATTCTGGAGTCGAACATGAAAGCCCGCTCGTTGAGCCTGGCCCTGTCTCTGCTGCTGGTCGGCAGCGCTCACGCCACCGTCACGCTGGAAACCTCGAGCGAAGTGCTGCGCGTCGATCCGGCGGCCGCGCCGAAGACGCAGCAGTGGCGCAGCGGCGCGAAGTCCGCCGCAACCGCGCCGCTGCTGCAGCTGCCCGTGCTCGCCGACGAACGCGTCGCCGCGGTCAAGCGCCGCAACGAAGCGAGCGGCCATCGCCGCGTGCAGATCGGCGTCAGCCGCGATATCGCGAGCGAAGCGATCGACGATCTGCCGCAGGCGCAGTTGCAGTATGTCGACGGCGGCGCGGTACTGCGCCTGGACGTCGCCTCGCGCGGCGCCGCGGCGCTGCGCAGCGGCCTGCGCGTATCGGACTGGCCCGAGGGCGTGGAACTGCGCGTGGCCGGCGCCGACGGCGTCATCTACGCGGTCGACGCGGCCGCGGCGCGCAGGCAGGCCGATGCCGACGGCGTGTTCTGGACCGCCGTCACCGACGGCGAACGCCAGCAGCTCGAACTGTTCGTGCCGGCCGGCATCGATCCCGCCGGCGTCGCGCTGCGCGTGGAAACCGTGTCGCACCTGCTCGTGTCGCCGCAGGCGCTGGGTCGCAGCAAGGGCCTCGGCGACTCCGGCTCCTGCAACATCGACGTGGTCTGCCGCACCGGTTCCGGCTCGCTCGGCGAGCCCCTGGTCAACATCAAGAACGCGGTGGCACGCATGGTGTACCAGTCGGGCGGCGGCAGTTACACCTGCACCGGCACGCTGCTGAACGACATCGACAGCAGCACCCAGATCCCGTGGTTCTTCACCGCGCACCACTGCATCGGCAACCAGAGCGAAGCCTCGTCGCTGACCACGTTCTGGAACTACGAGACGCCGACCTGCGGCGTCGACCAGAACGGTCCGAACACGCAGGTTCCCGGCGGCGCCGAGCTCAAGTATTCGCAAGGCAGCACCGACGGCGCGTTGCTGCGCCTGAATTCTACGCCGCCGAACGGCGCCATCCTGGCGGGCTGGAACGCGGCCGCGCTGACCCCGGCGACCTCGGTCATCGGCGTGCACCATCCCTCGGGCGACATCAAGAAAGTCAGCCAGGGCAACCACAGCGGCACGCGCGAGAACGTGACGTTCGACAGCCAGACCGTGAGCAGCACCTGGAAGTCGTCCTGGAGCGAAGGCACGACCGAAGGCGGCAGCAGCGGCTCGGGCCTGTTCACGCTCAACGGCGCGGGCTATCAGCTGCGCGGCGGCCTGTTCGGCGGCGGCGCCTCATGCGCGAACACGGGGCAGAGCGAAGCCGCCGGCAACGTGGATTTCTACTCCCGGCTCGACCTGATCTTCCCGTCGATCAGCCAGTTCATCGCCAACAGCGGCAGCGCGGCCGGACCGACGCGCGACTACACCGGCCAGTGGGACGTACGCGTCGAAGGCGGCCGCGGCGTCAGCATGTTCCAGTTCGGCCAGGTGCTGTTCGCACTGTGGTTCGTCTACGACAACCAGGGCCGCGCCGCCTGGTATCAGCTCGATCCGCAGTGGACCGGCCCGGACGTCGCCGGCGGACGCGTCGTGAAGTTCACGGGTTCGCCCTGGGGACCGACCTACAACCCGAATGCTCGCCAGCTCATCGAGGTCGGTACGTTCACGCTGACCTTCACGTCCGGATCGAGCGCGAACTTCAGCTACAACGTCGACGGCGTGAATCGCAGCGTGCTGCTCGAAAAGTACTGATCGCGCTCAACGCGCCGGCGGCCGCCGCAGCTTTGCGGCGAGCCCTCCGGCGCGCCGCACGGGCCGAGCGATCGCCGCTGCGATCGCGTCGGCCGACGCGCAGATATCGAGCCGCCGCTTCGCGCGCGACATGCCGGTGTAGAGCAACTGCCGCGACAGGATCCGGTGCGCCGGATCGGGCGGCAGCAGCACTGCCGCCTGCGCGTATTCCGAACCCTGGCTCTTGTGCACGGTGATCGCGAACGCACCGTCGTGCGCCGGCAGCGAATCCGGCGGCAGCGCGCGCGCGCTGGGTTCGCCGCTCGCCAGCGTCGATTCGAACCAGACGCGCAGGCGGCCGTCGGCATCGGCGAGGCAGAGTCCGACATCGCCGTTGAACAGGCGCAAGCCGTAATCGTTGCGCGCGATCAGCACCGCACGCCCCGGATACCACAGGAGTTCCGGCTCGACGCCCCAGAGCGTCTTGAGCTCGGCTTCGATCTGCGCGTTCAACGCCAGCGCCCCGAACGCGTCTTCGCGCAACGCGCAGAGCAACTGGCGCTGACCGAGCGCGCGCAGCGCCTGCAGCGCGAGCGCCGCCGGCTCCGGCGGCGGCGGATCGAACAGCGAAGCCTGCACCGGTCGCTCCGGCGCGGCCGGCGCATCCGCGCGCGGCAGGACCGGACGAATCGGCAGCGCCGCGAGGCCGGCGGCCCAGTCGCGCGCAAACGCGCGCAGCGAGGCCGTATCGACGACGCTGCGCACCGCCGCGGCCGGCGCGGCGTCGGCGAGCGCATCCGCAAACACGGCCGCATCGCCCCGGCGCACGGCATCATTGAGCCGCGCCAGCTCGCGCTGCGCGCGGAAACTGTGTTCGAGGCGCACGAGTTCCGCGGCGCCCTCGTGTTCGAGCGCCGCCACGAGATCCATCAGCACCGAACCCGCGGCGACCGAAGTCAGCTGATCGGCATCGCCGAGCAGGATCAGCGCGGCTTCGTCGGGCACGGCATCGAGCAGGCCGCGCAGCATCGCGAGATCGAGCATCGAGGCTTCGTCGACGACGACGACGTCGGCCGCGAGCCGGCGCGCGCGGTTGCGCGTGAAGCGGTTGCGATGCGGGTCGTAGCCGAGCAGCCGGTGCAAGGTCGAGGCATCGTCTTCGGGAATCTGCGCGAGCAGCGGCCGCCATTCATCCGGTAGCGCATCCGCGCCGTTGCGCAGCGCGGCTTTGCCCGCACGCAGCGCCTGCAGCAGACGCTGCGCCGCCTTGCCGGTCGGCGCCGCGAGCCGTATGCGCAACGGCGACGGCGATGTGCGCAAGCGCATCAGCAGCAGCCGCAGCACGGTCGTGGTCTTGCCGGTACCCGGGCCGCCGGTCAGCACGAACAGCCGGCGTCCGACCGCGGCCGCGACGGCGTCGCGCTGCCGCTGCGCCGCGGCCGGCGCGCGCTGGAACAAGGCGTCCAGATCGTCGCCGAGCACGGCCGCGTCGACCGGTGTCGCGGCTGCGCGCCGCTGCGCGATCGCCGCCGCGATCGCGCCTTCGTCGGCGTGGTTGCGCCAGAACGCAAAACGTCCGTCGGCGTCGATGACGAAGGGCGTCGTCGCGCTTCCGTCACCGACCAGCGCTTCGCGCCGCAACGCCTCGACCTCGTCGCCGGTCAGCGGCGGCATGCCGTGCCGGCCCGCGTCGTCGCCGAGCAGCGGCAACGCGGCGTCGCCGGCACCATCCGCATGACTGGCCCAGCCCGCGACCGCCGCCAACGAGGGCGATCCGCCGTGTATCGCTACCCAATGGAAGACGGCGCGATCGAGCGCGCGCCATACGGCCGGCAGCTCGTCGTCGTCGCGCAGCAGCGTGTAGTGGCTCATGCGCGCGCTCCGAGCGCGGCATCGACCGCGTCGATGAGGCCGTCGTCGAAACGCTGCCGCCAGATGCCGGCTCCCGGCGCGAGACCGCAGGCCCGCACGAACAGGTAGATCGCGTCGCCGAGATGCCGCGCACGCACGTAGCGCGGCAGGCGCTGGCGCAGATACCGATCCAGCGCCACGGTGTAGAGCAACGCCTGGAAACCGTAATAGTGCTCGTCCATCGCCTCGGCAAGGCGCGCCGGCGCGTAGTCGGCCAATGCATCGCCGAGGTAGTTGGTCTTGTAGTCGAGCACGTGGAAGCGGCCCTCGTGTTCGACGATGAGATCGATCTTGCCGCTCATGAGGCCGGACAGGCTCGCGACCGGCAGCTCGGCCGGCAGCAGCGCCGCCGCGCCATGTCGCGCGCAGGCGTCGCGCAGCGCCTGCGGCGTGACCCCATCGAGCACGAACTGGAACGCCATCTCGGCGCGCAGCCGCGAAGGCGGCAGCGTCTGCAGGCTGGCCGCGCCGAACAGCGGCAACGCCAGCGTGCGTTCGACGAGCGTCGCGATCGCCGCGGCCGCGTCGACGCCGGCCGGCAATCTCACCGCGTAGTCGCGCAGGCCTTGTTCGATCAGCGCCGTCTGCGCCGCGATCGCGACATCCGGTTCGCGGCGTTCGAACACCGCATGCACGGCATTGCCGAAGTCCGCACCGCGCAACGGCGACAATGCCGCGATGCGCGGATCTGCGACGTCCTCCTCGCCCGGCTCCGGCGCGAGCGCGAGCGCAGCATCGCGCGCCGCATTCTCGTCGTCGGCGGCGGCTTCCTCGCGGTCGCCGCGTCCGCGCGCGGCGACGAGCGCGGTGAAACTGTAGGTGTGTTCGAGCACGGGCCAGGGCGGCTCGCGCCGCGC